>DAHUYY010000070.1 GCA_027306845.1 Vulcanimicrobiota bacterium
GATTCGGCACTCGCGCGACCGCGCAACGCGGCTTCGTACGATAGCGATGCTTCGATTCCGAAGCTCGCCGCGCTCTACGCGCTCGGCGTCATTCTCGATCATCCGTTTGTTGACGGCAACAAGCGGGTCGGGCTAGTACTTCTCGAGTTATTTCTCGCGCTCAATGGTTTTGAGTTGCGCGCATCAGATGCGCAGTGTTATGAGGCGATTGTAAGTGCAGCGAGCGGCGAGGCGACCGAGGCGGAGTTTTCCACGTGGGTCGAAGAGCACAGCGCACAGGCGGACTAGAAGCGATCGCGTGATTCCGTAATCGCTGAACCGCGTGACCCCTTTTTAGAGCATCGTTTCAAATGACCCGGATTTTCGGGGGGCTAAGCCAAGCCTATGGTCGCACGAAGTGGTGAACACTCGGCGGGCAAAAAGCGGGCGGAACGCGCCGCGCTCTCAACCGAATTGAAGCACATTTAGCAGCGCTCATCGAAAAACTGGCAATTCTTTTGCGAGCTCGTTCATCGGTCGCAACTCGTCGCGCTCCCGCGCAATTAATGCGATGCCGTTATCTTGAAGAATTTCCGAAACCCACGCAAACCCGTTCCGAAGGCTCGACCCAAAGGCCAACACCGGACTCGTTTTTCCAATTTCCTTGCGATAGCGTGCGGAATAGTCAAAGAGCTGGCCCATGCCATATCGCATTCGATCTACCGTCGCCGAAGAATCGATAAGGCTTTTTACTTCGACCAATAATTGTTTATTTCCAACCTTTGCAAGAAGGTCTATGTTGTTGTTATAAAAACATGATCCCCCTTTTTCATCAATCGCGACTTTCAAGATACGGAGAGTTTCCTGATGATCACCGCGAGCTCGCTCTTGAAGGGCCGCTGACTCTCCCACGTCGGGTCCGACACCTTGCGACGGTCGATAGCCCGTCCCCGCGGGTACAACATCCAATTTACGTAGTGCATCTAGAGGCGGTTTCAGCAAGGGCGACGCTCGACCTAATATTACATCATCAATGGTTGGCGCCTGAGCGAAAGCTATGCCCGTTAATCCGGCTGCATCTAATATGCGATGGAAGTCGAGATCATCAATGTACCGAATAGAGTGCCCTTGAAATGTGTCGCGCGAATGAAAGCGCGATTCGTACATTTTTCCAAGGTTGTTAACGTATGGAATAGGATGAGCAAAACGTATTGGTTTACGAATTCCGACATACCGGTGGCTTGGACTAGATGGGTCATCCCAGACATCACCAAGCTCCCCGCAACCAAAATAGGTACTTTCTTGGCCCGGTGGTGCGCCGCGGGTGGGTCTGTAATATACGAATTTTTCCCCGCCTTTAATTCGGTCAAAATACCGCTCGGGGAAGTGATAGACAGCAAATTCCGTGTCCAAATATTTCGGATCATCTCGCCAACTACGCTGCATAAGCACGACAGGCATCGCTTTAGATGTTCCCCCATACCGAAATCAATCCTTGCTCCCCTCACATCGGCGTTGCGGAACAAGAGCCAAGGGCCACCTGTTTGTTTCCGCCTCTCACGGCTATTTCATGATTATCACCGAAATCAACAAAGCAGCTTGCCATAGGGTAGCGCAAGCGATTGCAATAATTTAAGACTCCTCAAACTTTGTCGCTCGAAAGTGCACCGTTAATAAGCATGAAGTGACGCTCATTATCCTTGCGGACACCGTCGCATGCGACTGCCAGCGAAAATAGACCGATAGTATTTTCGTCTATTCCCTGCACAACCAACGGCAAGCAGGCGTACTCTGGATATCGTTCGCGCAAAGTGTTAAAGCAAACTTCGACAATTTTCAAATCTAACGGCTCGGCCTCCAACGAACAATAAATTGGTATAACATAACGCGAACCACGCCGATTTTCGCCATATACAACATCATCGATGACCAGTTGCATTATTTTTGTCGTTCCAGCTTCAAGCGGAACCTCGATTCGCACATCTATTTCTCGCGACACGCATCTCAGACCGGTAAATTGTTCCACCAGGCGATTTGCATGGGCGAAATTGAGAAGTTCGCGCTTACCCATTTTATTGCACGGCTGTCTATCGCCAGCCGTCACATCATTGACCTTACATTTGGAAAGCATTGAATCAGGAACAATATGAAACCGCGTGCGAAGCGCGAAGCGATAGCGATTCGGCGCTTCGTTCATAATCCTCCACTCGAAATCGCGCGGCGCGGTGGTGCGGATGCTCGGTGGAAGAGGTTGCTGAAAAGCGAATGCTTCATAAAAATTGCTGAGCTGATCGGTCACTGCGTAGCCGAGATCGCCCGCCGCCGCCGCAACATCGGCGTTCCCAAACGCAATCTCGCGCACATCGCCGGTATAGCGGCCGAAAAACAAACGCTCTGCGACGCTCGCGAATTTCGAACGCGGAAGGGGCTTTTGAGCGATCACGTGTCACCTCCATCGGCTGCGTTTCCGATAATTTTCGGTTTCGAGAGCACCACGTAAACGCCTCGATCGATTTGGATTTTTTCAACGAAGTGCCGACGTGCGGTCTTGATGCCTCCCCTGCCGTCACCGCTCCTCAGCGATAAAGTAGGCGAGAGAGACCGCGACTGTCGCACAACCCCACCGCGACAGGCTGGATGACTTTTGCCGCCCTATCGGTCGATCATCGCCATCTGCGGGGCGCTATAGCGCGGCCCGGCGATCTTTTCGGGTGCAAGCGCCGCATCGAGGGCTGCCATCTCGTTGCTGTCGAGCGCAATCGCGGCGGCAGCGACGTTCTCCTCGAGATAGCGGCGCCGCTTCGTTCCCGGAATCGGCACGATATCGGGGCCTTTGTGCAGCAACCACGCCAGCGCAATCTGCCCCGGCGTCGCGCCCTTCCGCGCTGCAAGGTCGCGCACCGCTTCCGCCGCGCGCACGTTCGCATCGAAATTCGCGCCTTGGTAGCGCGGATCGTTGCGCCGGAAATCGCCTTCGGGATATTCCTCGGCGCGCTTCACCGCACCGGTGAGAAAGCCGCGCCCCAACGGCGAGAACGGCACGAGCCCGATCCCGAGCTCGCGCAACAACGGAATGATCTCCGCTTCGAGGTTGCGCTCCCAGAGCGAATACTCGCTCTGCAACACCGCAATCGGGTGCACCGCATGCGCGCGGCGAATCGTCTGCGCGCCGGCCTCGGAGAGCCCGAGATAGCGCACTTTCCCTTCGCGCACCAACTCCGCCATCGCACCGACCGTCTCTTCGATCGGCACCGTCGGGTCGACGCGGTGCTGGTAGAGCACGTCGATGCGATCGGTCGCGAGTCGCCGCAGCGAACCTTCGACCGCTTCGCGCACGTGCGCGGGGCGGCTATCGACGCCGCTAATACCGCTCTCGCCGAATCGGAAGCCGAATTTCGTTGCGATCGTCACCCGGTCGCGCCGGCCCTGCAGCGCGCGCGCCAACAGCTCTTCGTTCGCAAACGGACCGTACGCTTCGGCGGTATCGAAAAATGTCACGCCGAGTTCTATCGCGCGATGCACCGTCGCAATCGATTCGGTTTCGTCGCGCTCCTCCGCCGTTCCGTACGATTGGCTCATGCCCATGCAGCCAAGGCCGATTGCCGAAACCGTCAGCCCTTGTTTTCCCAGCGTACGCATCGATAACATCGTCTCTCCCATCCTTCGTAAGCGCGTTCTCATTCTGGGAACCGAGCACGCCCGAAAAAGGTGCCACGGGCAAGAAGTTTGACTTGTAAGTACACAGTGAGTACACTATACCCCTAGGCAGGGAGGTTCATCGATGGCCATAGCGCGTGCGGCCCCGGGTAGCAAAGAGGTGCGGTTTAACGCTCGTTTGTCTGAGAAGCAGAAGGCTCTTCTACAGAGAGCCGCCGATCTCAAAGGGATCTCGCTCTCCGATTTCATCCTCGGGACGGCCCAGGATGAAGCTCTTCGCGTCATCGAAGCTCACGAGATCGTTCGGCTTTCACGGCGTGACGGCGTTGCGTTTCTTCTTGCTTTAGAGAATCCGCCGACCGCACAAGCAGACGTGGTGAAACGCTTTAGCAAAGCGAGAAAACACCGCGCTCGGTGATCGATGATTTAATCTTCGAACCGCTCGGCGAGTCTCACGTGCGAGCGGATTTCACCTGCTCCGGTGGCGATGGAGTAATATTACAAACCTACCTCCGGGACGACGCGCGGGCTTTACGCGAACATCGCAGGCACGTTGCAGCCGTTCACGTCATGGTTCGCGCTTCCAATCCGGGCCGAATTTGCGGCTACTTCACACTCGCCAGTGCCACACTGGAACTCGAAGAGCTCCCGAAAACCGTTCGGCGCACTCTGCCGCGCTATCGGCCGATGCCTGCGCTAAAGCTTGGGCGCATGGCCGTCTCCGACGATTTTCGTGGGCACGATCTCGGAACGATCCTTATAGAAGAGGCATTCCGGATTTGTGTCAGGCTGCGTGCGTCGATCGGTTTCGTCGCATTACTTGTTGATGCCAAAACCGACGAACTCGTGGAATACTACGAAAAACGTGGTTTCATGCGCTTTCCTGAACGTCAACGTAGCCTCTACATCATGCAGGCGACCATGGCGCAGATCGTCGGCGACATCGGTGCGTAGCCGACCTCGCTCGCTCGCCTCCCAGGCCACAGGCACAGCGCGCCTCGACGAAGTTTTTGCGGCACCCTAACGATCGTCGCCGCCATGCGGGCAACGTTGTTGCCCCCTCTCCGTCGCCTGCCGCCCGTACACGCGTAGGCGTTTACCGCGCGTCTATCGCCGCTTCGCCAACACGGAAAGCTCCCAACGATATCCGTCGGGATCGTGAAACCAGAGTCCCATGTTCGGTGAGCCCGGCGCTTCGGGGCCGATCTCATCGCCTGGATCTTCGACGCGCACGTCGTTTTCTTTGAGCCATGCAAGCGCGCGGCGCAACGCCGCCATCGAGGGCAGATGAAACGAGATATGCCCGATCGTTCCCGGATGCGGCACGCCCTCGCTCAGCACGATGGTAACGTTCGCGTTGGTAAGGCCGACGTAATCGGCGCCCTCGAAAATGCGCTGCAGATCGAAGATGCGCTCCCACCAACGTGCGCTCGTTTGCGGATCTCGCACCGCGAGCCCGAAGTGCCCGACCGTCCCCAGAGCTATGCGTCGTTCCATCCCGTTATCTCTGCGCAGGCACCGCGAAAAGCCCTGCCGCTCGATAGGGCTCCCTCGATCCGGCCCCGCGGTTTACCCGAAGTCCGTCGAGCGGGCCTACTCGCGATAACATTTCCGCAAGAAGTCCCCTCGGGAGAAGAGCGACGGATCGGGCATCGTCCGGAGCCATGGCGGCGATGCGTGAATAGAGCCTTCCGGGGCGCGAAGGGCGAACTTCTGCAGGAATGAACGCACGAATCGTCGCCGCAGCTCTCGCCTCGCTGCTTGCGTTCGGCGCCGCCGCGCCGGCCGCAGCGCTCACCCAACACCAATGGGAAGCACAGGTCGGCCAACAGGAATATCAGACGCTGCAAAATCAGGGCGTTATTCTTCATTCCTCGCCCTATTATCGCATTCTCAATCCTATCGCCGCGCGCATCGCGAGGGTCGCCGACCCGCAATACGATTTTCCGTTTCACTTCTATCTCGTCCACATGAGCCAGCCCAATGCCTTCGCTGTTCCGGGCGGGAACGTCTACGTCACCGATTCGCTGATGACGTTCGTGCAGAACCAGCAAGAGCTCGCGGGCGTGCTCTGCCACGAAACCTCGCACGATATCCATCACGACGTCTACAATCTCATGCAGAAAAACCAACGCTTAAATATCATGGCGACGCTCGCCGATTTGTTGTTCGGTGGAGGGAAGAATCGCGTCATTAACACCGTGCTCGGCATCGGCACGCAACTCGAAAGCTTGCGGTTTTCACGCGATGTCGAACAGAACGCCGATCGAAAAGGCGCGTTTACCTGCGCTGCCGCCGGCATGAATCCGTGGGGCATGGTCTGGCTCTTCCGTCGTTTCGAAAACACGAACATGGCGAGCCCGCCCGAGTTTCTCTCCGATCACCCAGGCGACGCCGAGCGCATCACCGCGCTTGAGAACCTATTCCACGAGAACCCGACGGTCTTCGGCCGCTTCAATCCCAACGTGCGCTCGGCGACGCCCTTGAAATAATCGGCCGACCGAAGGAGTGCGCCGCCTCCAGGCGTAGCAACCATCGCTGCTATTTTTTTGGAGGTGCCTATGCCTACAGCAACGATGCCGGTGAACATCGGCAATACCGGTTTCATGCTCCTTTGCGCGAGTCTCGTCATGTTGATGACACCGGGGCTCGCGTTTTTTTATGGCGGGCTCGTCGCGCGCAAAAACGTGCTGAGCATTATGATTCAAAGCTTTATGTCGTTGGGGTGGACGACCGTCCTATGGTTTGCCTTCGGTTATTCGATGAGCTTCGGCCCCGACTGGCACGGCATTATCGGCAACCCATTCACCTATGCATTTCTGCACGGAGTAACGCTGCAGACGATGTATACCGGCAACAACGCCGGCATTCCGCTCGTGGTGCATGTCGCCTATCAGATGATGTTCGCGATTATCACGCCGGCGCTTATTACCGGCGCCTTCGCCAATCGCGTGACGTTTAAAGCGTACTTTTGGTTTCTCACCGCCTGGCTCATTTTCGTTTACTTCCCGTTCGTGCATATGATCTGGAGCCCGCAGGGGTTGCTCGCGCAATGGGGCGTTCTCGATTTCGCCGGCGGTATCGTCGTGCACGCGTCGGCGGGATTCGCCGCACTAGCATCGGTGCTCTATGTCGGTCGGCGCACGGTCATCGAAAACAAGCCGCATAACATCCCGCTGATCGCCCTCGGCACCGGCTTGTTGTGGTTTGGCTGGTACGGCTTTAACGCCGGCTCCGAGTTGCGTGTCGATTCAATTACCGCGACGGCATTCCTCAACACCGACGTCGCCGCATCTTTCGCCGCCGTGGCATGGCTGCTCATCGAGTGGGCGTACGGCAGACAACCGAAGTTCGTCGGTCTGCTCACCGGCGCGGTTGCCGGGCTCGCGACCATAACGCCCGCTGCGGGCTATGTATCGCCGGTCACCGCAGTCATTATCGGGCTTGCAGCCGGATTTGTTTGCTACTACGCGGTAGCGCTCAAGAACCGTCTCGGCTGGGATGATGCGCTCGATGTCTGGGGCGTCCACGGCGTCGGAGGATTCCTCGGCATCGTATTGCTCGGCGTTTTCGCGTCGACGCAATGGAACCCCAGCGGCGCAAACGGATTGTTGTTCGGTGGCGTTGCCTTCTTCGGCAAACAGGTGACCGCAGCGGTGCTTTGCAGCGCCTATGCGTTCGTATTTACGTTTGCGATGCTCTGGCTTATCAACCTCATCACACCGGTAAAAGTGCCGCCGGAGGGTGAGGAGCAAGGGCTCGATATCGCACTGCACGGCGAGGAAGCATACCCGCTCGGGCTCTAGCCGTCGTTCGGCTTCGGTACTCGGCGGAGGCTACGGGCTGACGCCGAGTACCGGGTGCAACTCGACGCCGTTGCGTGAGACGCCGTCTTGTTGATGGATCCGATCGAAGAAGCCGACCCCGGAGATCGTCACGGTTGGCGGCGTTGCGCCGTGGTAATCCAACCACCACCAAAATCGCGTCGCGCGATGGTGCCCGATGCGATCGACCTCCGCTCGCAGCGCAGCGTACTGCGCGCCGCGCGTGGTAACGCACGAAGGCATCGGTATCTCGCCGATCAACGTCGCTCCGCTCTGCGGATCGCGCAGAACGAGATGGTAATCGCCGTCGGCTTCGATGCGATAACCGACGAGTTGCGCGCGCACGCGCCAGAGCGTCGTCTCGACCGGCTTGAGGCGACGGGTGACGAGATCGGGGTCGCGCGGGGCACGCTGCGCGGCGAGCCACCCGATGGTGGTTCCGTGCGGCGTAAAATCGACGTGCGACGCATCGCGGTCGCGCAGCGTCTTCATCGCCCAGAGTTCGGTGCCGCAACGAATCGGCTTGAAGCGTTCGTGGTGGTAGTACCCGCGCGCGGAGAGCGCTCCGCCGTAGGGCAGCGCGAACGCGAGTACGAGTGCAGCAACAATCGAGATGCGTAGCATGGCAACGCTATTCGCGCGAAACAACGCAGCGCCCCTTATGTCAGCCCGAGTAGGGCGCTGCAATGTCAGCCCGAGTAGGGCGCTGCAATGTCAGCCCGAGCAGAGCGTAGCACTGTCAGCCCGAGTAGGGCGCGTTAGCGCCCGTATCGAGGGCGGCGGCGGCAACGGCGCCTCGATACGGCTGCTTCGCAGCCTACTCGGCGTGACAGCTCCCTACTCGGCGTGATAGCTCCCTACTCGGCGTGACAGATCCCTACTCGGCGTGATAGATCCCTACTCGGCGTGACGGCAATGTGCCGGTGGTTATTGCTTCCCGATGCGCTCGTTTTCGTTATTGAGCAGATAGATACGGTCGGCGTGACGTATGCCGAGCGCGCGCTGATCGTAGATGATCCCGACGTAGCGACCGGGTTTCACGGCTCTCATTTGGTACGTCGTCCTCCCGTCGTCGGAGAACACTCGATCGAATTTCGGCACGATCTCGAAACTCAAGATCTGCCCGGTGTGCGGATTGCGCACCTTGATATTCGTCGTCGAAACGTGCAGCGTGATGCCGTAGAAGGTCGAGGTCTTCGCCGAGGCGATCGACGGAACGGTGATGGCGGTGAATGCGAGCGCGAACGTCGCGAGTAGATTAAATAAACGGTTTTTCATGCTCTGCTTTCCTCAATCGTACGTCGTGCGAACACGCACGTCGTCCTTTATGTATATCCGAATACCGGGACACCCAAACCTCGAAAAGGTTTGCCGGGGATACGCCCCTCGATACGGCTGCTTCGCAGCCTACTCGGGGTGACAGCTGCAGCATACTCGGGGTGACGGATGAAGCCTACTCGGGGTGACGGCTGCGCGAAGCC
>DAHUYY010000071.1 GCA_027306845.1 Vulcanimicrobiota bacterium
TGACCGCCGGCAATTCATCGGGCATGAACGACGGAGCTGCGGCGCTCTTGCTCGTCGAGGCGCAATTTGCGAAGCGGCACGCGTTGCAACCGATAGCGCGCGTCGTTGCAACCGGCGTCGCCGGCGTCTCGCCCGAGATCATGGGCGTGGGCCCGGTTCCAGCGACGCGGCGAGCGTTGCGTTCCGCCGGGCTGCGCCTTGACGAGATCGAACTCGTCGAGCTGAACGAAGCGTTCGCCTCGCAGTCGCTGGCATGTATCGGTCGGCTCGGGCTCGATGCTTCGCGCGTCAATGTCAACGGGGGAGCGATCGCGTTGGGGCATCCTCTCGGTGCGAGCGGCGCGCGCATTGCGACGACCCTGCTCCACGAGATGCGCCGACGGCGGACGCGTTACGGATTGGCGACGATGTGTATCGGGGTCGGACAAGGGATCGCGACGATCTTCGAAGGAATGGCGGCATCATGAACGTTACGCAGCAAGCGACGAAACTGCTCATCGGCGGCAAGTGGATAGAGGCCGAGCGCAGTTATACCGACTATAATCCCGCGACCGGAAAAGAACTTGCGCGTGTCGCCGACGCATCGAAGAGCGATTGCGACGCGGCGGTCTTAGCCGCGCGTGCGGCATTCGATGCCGGAAAATGGTCGGGAATGCCGGCCTCGCGGCGCGCAAAAATTCTCAATAAAATGGCGGCTCGGATCGGCGAGATGGCGAGTTCCATTATGGAGTCGGAGATTCGCGATAACGGGAAAGCACTAGCGACGGCAAAAGGCGAGATCGGCGCGATCGTCGATTGCTTTGAATTTTACGCCGGAGCGCTTTTAACGTTCGGGGGGCAAACGCTCTCCGGTCCGCTGCCGTCCTATCTTTCCTACACGCTTCGCGAGCCCGTCGGCGTCGTCGGCGCGATCGTTCCATGGAATTTTCCGCTGCTGCTTGCAAGTTGGAAAGTTGCCCCAGCGCTCGCCGCCGGTTGCGCCGTTGTATTGAAGCCCGCGCCGGCGACACCGTTGACGGCACTCGCACTCGGAGAAATTGCCATGGAGTGCGGCGTTCCCGACGGCATTCTTAACGTCGTAACCGGTGAGGGGCGCGAACTCGGCCAGTGGCTCGTCGAACATCCGGGCGTCGATAAAATTGCTTTCACCGGCAGCACGCAGACGGGGCGCATCGTCGCCGCGACGGCCGCGCAGACATTAAAGCGCGTAACGCTGGAACTTGGCGGTAAATCCCCGACGCTGGTTTTCGAAGATGCGGATATCGACGCCGCGGTCGCGGCATCGATCTATGCGATCTATTATAATAGCGGCCAGGCCTGCGAAGCTCGTTCGCGCGTGCTCGTGCACGAGTCGATCTACGATCGGTTTGTTGAATCGTTTTCTGCACGAAGCGCCGGGTTGCGTCAGGGAGATCCGCTCGACCCGCAGACGCAGATCGGTGCGATCACCCTCCGCGAACAATTCGAAAAGATCGAACGTTACTGCGCGCTCGGGCTCGAAGAAGGCGCTCGTTTGATCTTCGGTGGGAAAGCAGCGCAGATCGCCGGTGATTTTGCCGAAGGGATGTTCTGGCAACCGACGGCCTTCGAGGCAGATCCGGGCGCTCGCATCGCGCGCGAAGAGATTTTTGGGCCGGTCGTCGTTTTTTCACGCTTCCGCGACGAGCGCGAGGCGATTGCGTTGGCCAACGATTCGGAATACGGGCTCGCCGCGAGTGTTTGGACGCGCGACCTCGGCCGGGCGCACCGCGTCGTGCGCGCCTTACGCAGCGGTACCGTCGCCGTCAATGCGCCGTACTCGGTCTTTCCCGGTGTCCCGTTCGGAGGCTATAAATCCTCGGGATACGGGCGCGAACTTTCGGCCGATACGCTCGCGCTGTACAGCGAAACGAAAAGCGCGCTGCTCCAGATCGGAGAGCGCGCGATGAATCCCTTCGGCGTTTAGCCGCGGCCCAAGCCGCCGGTTTACGTTCCGAGCGTGAGCGGATTGGCGGCGGAGGTGCTCTGCCAGTTCGACGTACAGTCTTGGTAGGTCGTGGTCGAGCCCGTTCCGGGCGACTGCGTGAAGAAGCAGTAGACCGTTCCCGGGCTCATCGCCGTAAACTCGACCTCGCCGGATGCGTTGGTCGTCTGCTGCTGGAGGACGTTGGCGGGAACCGCACAGCCGGCACTCGTGCAGAGTGAGACGGTGACGTTGGGAACCGGGGTCGCCGCGGCCGTCACTTTCACGAACGCGGTGGTGATCGCCGGGTTCGCCGTGGGTGAGACGGTCGGAGCCGCCGTCGGGGTGGTAAAGGCGGTCAGCCCATTATTCGAATTACAGGCGACAACGGAGAGCGCGAGCGCGAGCAGCGCGCCGGCGATGATAAACGGTCGTGGCATAGCCGTGCAGAGTGCGCTATCCGGGCTGCGGCTTCCTCTCACGCGGATCGACGAGCGGTAAAGAGCGCGCGATGTGGGCGGGCAGGAGCCCCTTGCCGAGCTTGCCCCATCGGGAGTTCCCATCGTCGAGCAGCACCGACGCCCCACGTTCGCGCACCAGTTCGCCGATGCGGTTCTCCGTCTCGATAAACGCTGCATCGCAGTCCTGCGAGCGGGCGAAGGCGACCGCCGTTTCGTCGGTGTCGGCGAGGACGACGACATACCCCTCTTCCTCGAGCGTGCGCGCGCGTTCGGTGCTCGCGGGATCGATGCCGGCGAGAACCACGACCGGCTGCCGAAGTTTCAGGACGCGCGATGCGACGATTGAAAGGATCGTCGAAACCGAGACCGTGAGTACGATGATGACGAAGAGTACTTCGGAGAAGCGATTGCCGCCGCGGAATCCCCATGCCGTCAATTGCGTAGCGTAGTACGTAGCGAGCGAGACTGCGACAATGCCGCGCGGAAAGACGGTGCAGGCGAAGATGCGCTCGCGCAGGTTGAGCGATGACCGCGCCGTTGCTATCGTAACGACGACGATACGGAGCAAAACCAGCGTTCCGGCGATTGCGGCACCGACGCCGACGAGCGGAAGCACCGCTGCGATGCGAATCTGCGAGGCGAGGAGAACGAAGACGGTCGAGAGCGCGAGGGTGGAGAGATCTTCCTTGTAGGAACGGAGCAACCGTTCGCTGGGAAGGCCGCGAAAATCTACGACGAGCGCGCACGCGATAATCGCGGTTAGCCCGCTCTCTTGGGCGACAAACTCGCCGAGGGCGTACGCTCCGAATGCGAGAGCGAGAAGCAAAAGTTTCGTTACGTCGCTCGACCAGGCGCGAGCGTAGCGACGTAAGAGAACGAGCCCGATCGCACCGACGATGAGGCCGACGATCGCGCCCGAACCGAGCCGTTCCAGCGTTGCAAGCGAGGTGAGAAACGGGCCGCGCGCTCGCGTGGTAAACGACGTGAAGGTCGCCGCCGCAACGATCACTCCCATTGCGTCGAGAAGAATGCCCTCCGATTCGAGAAGATGGCGCAATTCGGGGCGCAACCGTAGACGCGCGAGGAGCGGCCCCGTCACGGTCGGGCCGGTAACGATGCACGCCGATGCCAGCATCGCCGCGACGATCGTCGAGAGACCGAACGCGTGCGCGAGGTGAGGAATAACCAGCAACGTGAAACCCGCGCCGAAAATGATGAGGAGAAAGAGCGGACGTTTCGGGAGCCGTCCGATATCGATGCGCAGCGTTGCTTCAAAGAGGACGATGACGACGCAGAGCGAGAGCAGCGCTCGGGTTGCGGGAGCGGCGAGGTCGAGTCGAAGAAAATCGAGGCCGCTCGGCCCGAGTGCGAGACCGACCAAGAGCAGCGTGATTATCGACGGGATGCCGAATCGTCGCGAGAGCGCGCGTGCGAGCAGCGCAGCGACGAGCACGGCGGCCGCGCCGAATTCGACGACGAGCGCCGGATAACGCGTAAAAATTTCACTCACGGATGCGCGTTCCGATCGAAGAAGCGGTTCGAGCGATCGAGCAGCAGCGCGTAATATTCGCGGAAGATCGCCGCCGCGACACTGCCCGGCCAATGCGCCGGAAGTAAGACGCTCGGGAGCGCGGGATCGACGTAGGTGAATTTCCGATAATCGTGGACGAGCCAGAGCCGCTCGACGAAGGCTTCGCGCTCGCCGAATCGGCGCGCGCTCCGCTCGGCGTTCAACCGCGGCCGATAGAGCTCGGTAAAGCGCTGATATGCCGCCGCTATACCGGGGAGATCCCAGCAGCGCGCAACCAAGGCGGCGTCGGTTCCGGGCCCGCGATGCGAGCTTTCGAAGATCGCGATACTCTCGCTCGTCTCCGCTTCGCTTGCGGCTGCCGCGACTGCCGCGAGGTCGCCGTTAGGAGAGATCCACGTCGAGGTCGCCAGCGGCGCCCAGCCGAGGACGGCGAGCTCCTTTCGTAGCCGATCCCGCCGATCTCGGCGCTGCTCGTCGATCGAGTAGACGAGCATGCGCCAGAGGCCATCCCAGTCGACGAGCGGCCCGTAAATGCGGGGGCTCAATTCCTCGATGCGCCGCCGACCGCGTTCGGTCACGCCGTAAAATGCGCGGTTGCCGCTTCGCTCCGCCCGGAGCCACCCTTGGCGAGCGAGCCGAGAGGCCGATTGCCGCACCGCCGCCTCGGAGACCCCGAAGGCATCCATGAGCCGGACGAGCCCGGCGAGCGCGACCCGTTGCTCCCCGGGGCGCCGCGTCACGATATCGCCGTAGATGTTGAAGATAAAGGAGTTCGGGCGCGAAACCTCTCGTGTGAGACTTTTATCGTATATCATTTCTTGCACGGTATGCGATTCTTTTGTCACAATAGTCCTTGCCGGAGGGTGTATGGCTGCGCGAATCTCGACTTTTGACGACTGGATCGACCTGCTCCAGTCATGGCAGAGCGACATCGGGCTGGATCGTGAGCTGATCGAACGGTTTATGCCGGGGTATCGCTTCGAGGCCAAGTACGGTGAGTTGCCGACCTCAGAGATCTATTTCGGTGATTTCAAGGGCGAGCGCCGTTGGGAGCGGGTGACCGATATCCCCGACCAGCGCATGCGTGATGCAGCGTTGAATATGATCGTCTATCAGGGCGATACCGAGTTTGCTTCGAACGAGCAGCAACGTTTCCTGGTCAATAACGCACCGACGGAATACGACCTCGCCGCACTCGTGCGCATCATGGTGGAAGAAACGCGACACGGTTACCAGATGTGCCACCTTCTCGTCGAGCAGTTTGGAAGCGAGGGACGCATCGAGGCACAAAAGATGCTCGAGCGTCGCGCTTTCGGCAAGAAAAATCGTCTCCTGAATGCCTTCAACGAAGACGTCACGCATTGGCTCGATTTTTTTGCCTACACGAATTTTATGGATCGCGACGGCAAGTTCCAGTTAACCATGCTCTCGCATTCGGCATTCGCTCCGCTCGCCGCCTCGATGGGCCCGATGCTGCGCGAAGAGAGCTTTCACATGGGCACCGGTATATCGGGCCTGCGCCGCATCGCCAAGGCCGGGGTGATTCCGGTAGAAATTCAACAAAAGTATTACAACAAATGGATATCGGGTTCGCTCGATCTCTTCGGCACCGACCATTCGGGATCGGCGCAGTGGGCCTATACCTGGGGCATCAAGGGCCGCGTCGATGAAGATAAACTCTCGGGCGATGCCGACAAAGAAGCGCTCAACGAACGCGCGCGCGAGCAGTTTTATGAAGAAGTCGTTCAAACGGTACAACGCGTGAATGACGTCAACGCGAACGAAAAGAAACTCTACGTCCCCGATATGAAATTCAACCGAAAAATCGGTCAATACTCGGACGGGCATTTTTCCGTAGACGGTCGCGCTCTCTCCGACGACGAATGGAAAGCGTACGAAGCTAGCGTTCTTCCTTCGCCGGCCGACGACGTGCTGCTAAAAGAGTACTTCAAAGATCCGTCGTGGATCGCCGCTAAGGGCGACCTCCGCGCATAAATCATTGCGATCCCTACATCAGTAAAGAAAAGAGAACGAATATGAGCGGAAACGGCACGAGCACCCAGAGCACCCCATTCGGCCGCGAAGAGCGCGCTTTCGAGGGGAAACGCGTCATCAACTATCATGTGGACGGGCACATTGCCGTCGTCGAGATGGACGATCCGCCGGCAAATACCTACACCCACGAAATGATGCGCCAACTCGACGAAGCGTTCGTCGATGCACGCTTCGACCCCAACGTGGAGGTCATTCTCCTCATCGGTAAGGGCGAAAAATTCTTTTCAGCGGGTGCGAACATCGCGATGCTCAACTCCGTAACGCCGGAATTTAAGTATATGTTTTGTTTGCACGCAAACGAAACGCTCTCGCGATTGGAGCAAACCCCGAAGTTGGTCATCGCCGCGCTCAACGGGCATTGCGTCGGGGGCGGAATGGAGATCGCCATGGCGGCCGACATTCGCATCGCGCGTAAGGACGCGGGAAAGATCGGTCTCCCCGAAGTCGCACTCGGCGTCCTTCCGGGCACCGGGGGCACGCAGCGCCTGGCGCGCCTCGTCGGAAAATCGCGCGCGATCGAACTGATGGTGACCGGCAAGACCTTCAGTTTCGAACAGGCCGCCGACTGGGGAATCGTCAACGATGTTTTCGAAGGCGATGCTGCGAGTTTCCGCGAGCAGATGCTCGCTTATGCCCGTCAGTTCTGTACGCCGAACAAAGCGCCGATGGCGGTCGGGCATATCAAACGCGCGGTACAGAGCGGCGCCGAGATGCCCCTGGAAGCCGGCCTTACGCTCGAACGCGAGTTGCAATCGTTGCTCTTTAAGAGCGGTGACGCCAAAGAAGGCATCGCTGCCTACAACGAAAAACGCGTGGCTCGCTTCAAAAACGGGTGAAACGCTGGGAGACGCGCCTCGCCTTGCTCGCGGTGATTCTCGCGAGCCTCTCGGCGTTGAATATCCCGGGGCGTCTCCTGCTCGCGCTCACCGCGATGCTGCTCCTCTCGATCATTGCAAGCGCGCGGCTGCGCGCCGCACTCTACGGTAAAAAAGAGCGCCCTACCGGGTTCGATGCCGCCTCCACGGCAGCGCGAATCCGAGAGGAGCGCTCGCACCGTTTCACGCGCCGATAGCTCTCGCAGGCCCGGCCGAACGCGAGCCTCGGCCGGGGCTTCGGGCCGCCCCGTCGAAGCGGCACCGTATGGTTACCGCTTTCATCCTCATGAATGTCGAGCGTCCGCGCTTAAAATCAATCGCCGACGATTTGCTTGCCATCGAGGGCATCGCTGAGGTCTACTCCGTCGCCGGGCCGTTCGATCTCGTTGCGATCGCCCGCGTGCGCGAGCACGAACAACTCAACGATCTCGTGACCGAACGCGTCGGCGCGCTCGAGGGAATCGAATCGACCGAGACGCTCATCGCGTTCCGATCCTTTGCCAAGAAAGATCTCGGCTTGCTCTGGGATATCGGGGAAGAGCGCGCGTAGCTTCGTTCTAAAACAACGATAACTGCGCGTGCTCTTCGAGATATTCGGCGTCGATACCGAGGCGGCGCAGGCGGTGCGTGAAATCGTCGCGCCCATGCACGAGCAAGACTTTGCGCGGTTGCACGAGTTCGATCGTGCGTAATAACGACGGATAATCGGCATGGTCGGAGAGCGCGAAGGTTCGGTCGACGCCGTAGCGATAGCGCGCGCTCCGATCGATCGCCCACCCGGTGAGCATCGCGCTTCGCGTCTTTCCCTCGCTCGGCGGCGCATTCGATCGTCCCGGTGGGCGGATCTCGGCGTAGCCGCTCGCGGAGTCGCCGCGTTGCTCTTCCGGCAACGCGACTCCGCACGTGCGATAAACGTCGGCAATCTTTGCTACCGCCGAATGAACGCGGATCGGTATTCCCGCAGCACCGAGGATCGCCATCGCTTCCTGCGCCTTGCCGAGCGAGTATGCGTAGAAGATCGGCGTCGCACCGTCCTCCAAGGCAGCGCGCGCGAAGGCGACGATCTCCGCTTCGACCTGCTCGCGCGGAGGAAAAATATATTGCGGCGAGCCGAACGTGCACTCCATCACCAGAACGTCGGCGGGTTTGATCTCGGTCGCCTCCGCAGTTCGCGATGCCGTGAGTTTGAAGTCGCCGGTGTACACATGCCTTCCCGAGGCGCCCTCGACGAGCAGTTGTGCGCTGCCCAGGACGTGCCCGGCGGCGAAGAGCGTGAGGCGATACTCGCCGATCTCCCAGGGTTCGTTGAACCGATGGGTTTCGAACGTACTCTGCTTGCGCGAGCGGAAGCGCACCGCGCAGAGCGCCGCGGTCTCGGGGGTGCAGATGACGACGCCGTGTTCGCGGGCGTGGTCGGCATGGGCGTGAGAAACGTAGCCGCGCTCGCGGCGCCGCGATGCATCGACCCAGAGATCGATCGCCGGCAGGTAGAGGCTTGCGTCGCGTTTAGCGAACATAGGTAGAGGCGCTTCGGTGCAACGCTCGTGCGCTCTTGCGCGTTGAAGGTGGAACTATGGCTCGCATCTATGACTCGATTGTCGATACCTTTGGGAACACTCCGCTCGTGCGGATACCGCGGCTCAACGCCGGTCTGCCCGGGCAGGTCTTGGTAAAGGTCGAATCGTTCAACCCGGCCGGTTCCGTGAAAGATCGCATCGGCATCGCGATGATCGAGGCGGCGGAGGCCGACGGCCGCCTGCGCCCGGGCCAGCTCGTCGTCGAGTACACCGGCGGGAG
>DAHUYY010000072.1 GCA_027306845.1 Vulcanimicrobiota bacterium
AGCCCCGCCGGCTCGCCGTCGACGATGGCCAGCAGCGCTCGCTCCCGCAGCGCCAAGGCGGCGAGCGTCGGCGTAAACGCTGCAGAGCCGAGCAGCCGTTCGGCCTCGTGCGGCGTAGCGATGCGAAATTCGACCGTCGGCTCGTTCATCGGTGCATCGTCGCGACCAGCGCTTGCAGGGCGCGCGCGCGATGGCTCGTGCGCGCTTTCTCGGCCGCACTCATCTCGGCGTAGGTTCTGCTCTCTCCCTCGGGCAGAAAGAGCGGATCGTAGCCGAATCCGCCCTCGCCGCGTTCGCCGCGCGCGATGCGTCCCCGCGTTTCACCGAGCCCGCGATAACGCTTCCCCGCGTCGTCGATCCCGACGAGCGCGCAGTGAAAGGTTGCCGTTCTCGAGGCGTCGGGCACCTCCGCGAGTTCGGCGAGTATCAACGCGCGCCGTTGCGGCCATGAGAGCTCGCGACCTCCGTAACGCGCCGAACGGATTCCAGGCGCACCCGCAAGCGCATCGATCCCCAAGCCGCTATCGTCGGCAAAGAGCATCGCTGCGATTCCCCGGCGACGAAGTTCCTCGTGGAGCGCCTCGGCTTTCAGAGCCGCATTTCCGAGATAATCGGCTGCGTTCTCCGCGACCTCGGGATACGCGATCGCCGGCCCGAGTTCGAAGCCGTGGGCGGCGAGGAGCGCCGCGAACTCCGCGCGCTTCCCGGCGTTCGTACTCGCGAGAAAGATTTTCTCGCTCACGATTCGAGTTGGAGTACCGCCATGAATGCCTCCTGCGGCAATTCCACTCGTCCGACGCGACGCATCCGCTCTTTACCGGCCTTCTGCTTCTCCAACAATTTGCGTTTCCGGCTGATATCGCCGCCGTAGCATTTTGCAAGAACGTTTTTGCGCATCGCACTCACCGTTTCGCGAGCGACGATTTTTCCGCCGATAGCAGCCTGAATCGGCACTTCGAACATTTGGCGCGGAATGAGCTCTTTGAGTTTTTCTGCCAAGAGGCGGCCGCGATTCGATGCTTTATCGCGCGCGACGATAAAGGAGAGCGCGTCGACGGCCTCGCCGTTGAGAAGTATCTCCAATTTGACGAGGTCACCCTGGCGGTAGCCGATCGGTTCGTAATCGAGCGATGCGTAGCCCTTGGTACGCTATTTCAACTGATCGAAGAGATCGACGATAACTTCGATTAACGGCATTTCATAACTTAAAATGACGCGTCCGTCGTGGAGATACTCCATATTGAGCAAAGCGCCGCGACGCACCTGAATGATCTCCAGGATCGCTCCGACGTAATCGGGCGGAGAGATGATCGTCGCTTTCACGTATGGCTCTTCGAGTTGAGCGATGAGATTCGCCGGCGGAAGTTTCGAAGGGTTGTCGACCAATTCCACCGTTCCGTCGGTTCGCGTCACGCGAAAAACCACCGAGGGCGAGGTTGCAATAAGGTCGAGCGTATAGTCGCGCTCGAGGCGCTCTTGCACGATCTCCATATGCAACAGCCCGAGAAACCCGCAACGAAAACCGAAGCCTAAGGCGATCGAGGTTTCCGGCTCGAATACCAATGCCGCGTCGTTGAGCTTCAGTTTCTCCAACGCATCGCGGAGCGCGTCGTAGGCGGCGCCTTCGTTGGGATAGAGCCCGCAGAATACCATCGGGACCGCCTTGCGGTAGCCGGGCAGTGCAACGTGGGCGGGATTGTTCGCCGCGGTAATGGTGTCGCCGACGTCGATGTCGCCGAGCGACTTCACGTTTGCGATGACGTATCCGACGTCGCCGATGCTCAACCGCTTCGTCGGGCGCATCTGCGGAGCGAAGAGCCCCACTTCGGTGCATTCGTAGACACGTTCGTGCGCCATCGACATGAATTTCGTTCCGCTCTCGATCGCACCGTCTACCACGCGAACGTAGCTTACTACGCCGCGGTAGGGATCGAATTGCGCGTTAAAGACCAGCCCGCGAACCAGGTCGGTGTGCCCTTGCGGCGCCGGTATGCGCGCGACGATCGCCTCGAGAATGTTTTCGATCCCGATACCGTTTTTTGCACTGGCGAGAATACATTCGCTACGCTCGATAACGAGCAGCTCTTCGATCTCGGCCATCACGCGCTCCGGGTCCGCCGCCGGCAGATCGATCTTATTGATTACCGGGATGATGGTTAGCTTGTGCTCCAGAGCCAGGTGATAATTCGCCAGCGTCTGGGCTTCGATGCCCTGCGCCGCATCGATGATCAGCAAGGCACCTTCGCAGGCGGCCAACGAACGGGATACCTCGTACGAGAAATCGACGTGCCCGGGAGTATCGATGAGGTTGAGCCGATAGATTTCGCCGTCGAGCGCCGGATAACGCAACGTGACCGGGTGCATGCGAATCGTAATCCCACGTTCGCGCTCGAGATCCATCGCATCGAGTTGCTGCTCTTCTAAGACGCGCGACTCGATCGTCTTCGTCATTTCGAGCAAGCGGTCGGAGAGCGTCGTCTTCCCGTGGTCGATGTGCGCGATAATACAGAAGTTTCGCGTATTCGCGATCGTCTGCAGCCGATGCGCGTGGTCGGTGGCTTTTTCCATGCGGGGGCCGTTAGAAGGCGCAGGCGTGAAGCGTTGCCGAGAAGATCACCGGGCGAACGACGAACTGCAAGAGCAAAATGAGGACGATGAACGCGATATCGAAGCCGCCCATCGGCGGGATAATGCGCCGAATGGGATTGAGAACCGGCTCGATGACGGCGGCAAGGTAGCGAACCCACGCTCCTTGGAGATCGGGAATCCACGAAATAACCGCGTACACGACCAACACGATCATATAAATATTGAGCAACTGGAGCAAGAGCGGGCCGAGCGTGCAGGCGATAGCGTTCACGCGATCTCTCTTCTACGACTTGTCGGCGATGACATTCCGTGGAATGCCGTCGAGAAAGGGCGTTGGGTCGATCGGCGTTCCATCGTGCATGACTTGGTAGTGCACGTGCGGACCGGTCGCGAATCCGGTCATTCCGACCCGACCGATCACTTGTCCCTTGAGCACGCGTTCGCCGATGCGAACCTCGGTACTGGAGAGATGCGCGTACCACGTCGCATACCCGTTCTCGTGGTCGATATCGACCATCAGCCCGTATCCGCCGTTGTACGAGGCGGCCGTAACCACGCCGGCTGCGGCGGCGCGAACCGGTTCGACCCAATCGGCGCCGAGATCGACGCCTTCATGAAACTCTACGTCGGGGTAGGTGCGGTAGCAAAAGCACCCGACGATCGGCGCCCCCGCCACCGGGTCGATCGAGGGAATGTGAGCGACGATCGCCGCCTGCGCTAACGCGGTGATATTCCCGAGGTTGAGCACGCGCGTTGCTTGCCGGCGCGTGCGCTGGGAGAGCGATGCGGCTCGCCCGGCAAGAACGGCGATCTCCCGTAAGCGCTCGCGCACGAGACTCACCTTCGAAGCGCCGTGCGGCGCCTTTTTCTCGAGGCGTACGGGCTTGACCGCGTGAACGGGCATGCCGATCGCCGCCTCGATACGCCGGTTCTCGCGCTCGACGCGTTCGAGCGTCACACGGAGTCGGTCGGCCTGTCGATCGATCGAGGTGACCTTACGGCGTTGATGCTGCGCCACCACCTGCAGGTGGGAGACTTCGTGATGCGCCATGCCGGCGGTGACGAGCGCGAAGGTCGCCGAGCCCATCACCAAAAACGCAAGCAGCGTGCACGCGAGGACGATCGCGCGTCGCGAGAGCACGAAACGCCAGATGCGTTCGCCGTTCTGCGGCACGAGCTTGACGTGATATCGATCGAGGAACATCGTTATCCGGCCACCGAGAGTGCATCGCGGGTCGCCGATTCCTTCGCTTGCTCGATGGCGGCGATCTCTTCGTCGGAGGCGTTGCTCTCGCAGCGAAATCCACGCACGCTCTTGCCGTAGGTTCGCGTGTCGGTGCGCGAGTAAATGCTGTTTAGCACGACGCCGTCGCCGGCACGATTGAGGAGCGCGAGCGCATAGGAGAGGGTAGAGCCGGTATCTTCATAAGCGTCGTAGCGTACGAAACCCACTAACGAGAGATCGAGCCGCGCGAGCCCTTCGAGCGTGGTAATTCGCGCCGCGCTTTCATCGGCGCGAAGCTCGGCGGCTCTCAGAGCTGCTTCCTGAGCGGCGATCCGCTCCGATGCGCGTCCACCCGGGCCACCGAGCAGATCGTCGTGAATTCCGACTAACTTCACCAACGCCGGCACGCTCTTCCCCAATCGCACGAAGGCGAGGATCGCCGCCACCAGCGCGATCGCGCCGAGGAGCACTCCGACCAGAGCGAGCGCCGCGATCGATTCGGGCGAAAAATTCGAGGACAGCATCTTCTCCTTACAATCACCCTTTTCGTGAATACCACGACGGAAGCCGGGTGAACTCGCGGCACCCGCGCCGATTCGCGAACCGTTGCTCCCTTCCGGGCCTGGCGGGGTTGACGAGGGCGCGCCGCGCGAGGCCCGGCCCCCATCATGGCCTGCGCATGATAGCACGCGGCCGCCAGCGCCGGTAAAGCGAGAGAAGTCGCAACGGGAGCCTTCTTGGATCGCGATGAAAGCCGCGGTGTGCGCAGGCTTCAGGCTCTCTTCGCTCTCCTCGCGGCGGCGACGTTCCTCGTCGGCGGCTCGCCGAGCCCCGATCGCTCGTTTCGGCTGCGCAGTGAGAGTTTTTCAAACGGCGCTCGGGTGCCTCGCCGCTTTATCTGCCGCGCGCTCGGCGGGCGGAACCGCTCTCCGGAGCTCCATTGGAGCGCTCCGCCGAGAGGAACGAAGAGCTTTGCCCTCATCCTTCACGACCCCGATGCCCCCGCTCCGGGGGGTTGGTGGCACTGGGGAGTCTATAATATTCCGCCGACGACGCGCAGCATCGGCAGCGGCGGCCGGGTCCCCGGAAGCCAAGCGATCGGCTCATCGCTACAGCGGCGCTACAACGGCCCTTGCCCGCCGCCCGGTAAGATTCACCACTACCACTTCACCCTCTACGCACTCGATAGTGCGCGCCTCGGCGGAAGCGCTCCCCTCACCGCTCGGGAGCTCGCACGCCTCGCCGCCCGCCACGCGATCGCGGAGGCGCGATTGACCGGGCTCTGGTCGGTGCCGAGGGCGCCCCGCTAAGAGCGCGCCTTCGTAAAGTCCGCGGGGATCGAAAAGAGCCGCTCGGCCTCGGGGCGATAGAGCCAGCGGATATTGCCGCGCTCGGTGAGCGAGCCGACACTCCCTCCGGAAGCGTTTTCCATCTCCATCAACCGGTAGAGCGTGAGTTTCGTCCCATCGTTCCTCAGCGCGTCGCTGGTGCCGGCATTCCGAACGAAGTGCGGTTTGCAGCCTCCGCGCCCGATCGATGCCCGGATCGAACTCGGCGGAGCCCCCGCGACCGGCGGTAGCGGGCAGTAAGCACGCCATTTATCGATCCCCGATATATAACGCACGACCGTCATCTTCGACGAGCCGTTACGGCAGGAGCCGGTCGCACCGGTCATCTTCATCGAGATCGTGGTGCGCGAGCCTTGCGTCCTATAGCCTTCGAGCTCTTTGCTACCGAGATTTTCGCTCTTCGCGGAGAGCGACATATCGACCGTCCCGGGAGCCATGTTCGTCATGTTGCCGGGCACATTGGGAACCGGAGCGGCGGCCGGGGCACCCATGCAGCCGTTGCGATCGACGATGATGCTATAGGTTTTCTTCGCAAGGTCGAGCTCGATCGTCTCGTGCTGGTCGCATTTTACGATCGTCGCCGTATGCGCGACCGGAAGATCGGTGCGAACCCAATTTTTATAGTACGTCAGACGTTCGAGGCTGCCGTCGCGCATCATCGCCATCATCGACTGCATCGAAGCTACGTTGCCCATCGCGTGCTTCATCATGCCGCGAGCGATCAACCCTCCGAAGCTCGGGAATCCGTGATGCGCGGGAGCCGGCGACGGCGTCGCATCGGCGATGGCCATGAGCTGACGATAACTTTCATCGAAGCTCCCCGGGGGCGGTGCGGTCGCCGACGGCATGACCATGCGCACGATCTGGTCGTATTGCAATGCGACCGGCGTCGGCGTCGGGGTCGGTTTCGCGGTGCCGGCTGCGTCGGCACGGGCCGCGGTGGTGCCGGGAACGCCCGCTGCGAGCGCGAGCAACGCGATGGCGACAAGGATTCCCGCAATTTTCAATGGTTTCATCGAGAGAGTACCCCCTTGCTTGATCTGCCGTTTTGCTTCGAAGCGGCGCGCCCGCTCCCTGCAGATTGCGGGGCTCCCGAACCGGTGGGAAGAACAGCGGCGGCATGGCTGACGTAACGATCAAAGTCCGCGAGAGCGGCCCCTATCTGGTCAAGGGCCCGGTGAGCATCACCGATGTCGACGGACGTCCGTATCGGGTCGAAGGCGAGAACGTCGCACTCTGCCGCTGCGGCCGCTCCAAGAGCAAGCCGTTCTGCGACGGCTCGCACCGCGACGGCTTCATCGCGACCGAACGCGCCCCGGAGGCCTAGGGGATGCCGAGTTATCAACGAGCCGGCGAGCTACCGGAGAAACGACACATTCAATTTCGCCGACCCGACGGCGGGCTCTACGCCGAAGAGCTTTTTTCAACGCGAGGATTCGAGAGCATCTACTCGCTGCTCTATCACGAGCGCCCGCCGACGGCAACGCGCGAAGTCCGTCAGTGGCACCGTTCGCGCGTCGAGTTTCACGAAAACGACCCGTTGCGAAACCGTCATTTTCTCACCGGCAAATTAACGCTCTCCGGCGATGCCGTCGATTCGCGCACGCCGATCCTCGGAAACGACGACATCTTGCTATCGATGGCGACCGCTCGCGAACCGATGGCGAGCTTCTACCGTAATGTCGGCGGCGACGAGCTCCTCTTCATTCATCGGGGTACGGGAACGTTCGAGACGCCGTTCGGCCGGCTCGCGTATCGCCCACTCGATTACGTGCTGATGCCGACCGGGACGACCTGGCGGATCCATCCCGACGAACCGACCGATATGGTCGTGCACGAGTCGGTCGGCATGGTGACGACTCCGCGAAAATACCGCAACGAATTCGGCCAACTCGAAGAGCACGCTCCCTACTACGAACGCGATTTTCGCGCTCCCGTGCTCGCCCCCCCGAACACCGAGATCGGCTCGTACGAAATTCGCGTGACCAACCGCGGACGCAATGCCGTCTACGTCGTCGAGAATCACCCCTGCGATGTTATCGGCTGGGACGGCTATTGCTATCCCTACGCGTTCAATCTACAAGATTTCATGCCGATAACCGGAAAGCTCCATCAGCCGCCGACCGCACACGCGACCTTTGAGGCCCCCGGCGCGGCTTTCTGCGCGTTCGTGCCGCGGCTCTTCGATTATCATCCACTCGCCATCCCGGTTCCCTACAATCACTCGAGCGTCGACTGCGATGAAGTGCTCTATTACGTGAGCGGAAACTTCATGAGTCGTCGCGGAGTGGTCGAAGGCTCGATCACCCTGCACGCCGCCGGCGCACCGCATGGCCCGCAGCCGGGCGCGGTCGAAGCGAGTCTCGGCAAACGCGAGACCGATGAAATCGCCATTATGGTCGATACGTTCAAACCGCTGAAGCGCGCGCGCGCGGCGACGCTCTGCGAAGATGAGAGCTACTATCGCTCTTGGGCGAGTTCGCCGTAAGCATCGCCGCGCGCTGCAGGCGGGAGGGAGGCGGGAATCACCCTTCCGCGCGCGCTTCCAAACCCGATCGATCGATATCCGACGCGTT
Source organism: Vulcanimicrobiota bacterium (assembly GCA_027306845.1). Classification (GTDB taxonomy): domain Bacteria; phylum Vulcanimicrobiota; class Vulcanimicrobiia; order Vulcanimicrobiales; family Vulcanimicrobiaceae; genus JABEUX01. Next base: position 7,740 of record DAHUYY010000072.1, read on the forward strand.
CGCAGCGTCCGCGTAGCGTTACCTCATCGCCGTCTTCGAGGAAGCGGCGCTCCTCGCCGTCGGGCAGATGTAACGGGCGCGTACCGTTCTGGGTAAGCTCGATCATGCTTCCCTGCGATCCGTCGAGCGAGCCGCTGACCGTCCCCGATGCGAAAAGATCCCCCGCGGCGACGGCCGCCCCGTTGCTCGATGCGTGCGCGAGTTGCTGCGCCTGGCTCCAATACATTGCGGCAAAAGATGTCTGCGAGATCGTCGCCGATGGCATGCCGCGTTCGCGCATTCCCGCATCGCTCAGATCGACGGCTAATGCGATAGCGTAATTCTCGGGCTCTCGTTGCGCGAGATACGAAAGCGGCGGCGGCGTCTGCGTCGGGCCGGGAACTCGGAAGGGCTCGAGCGCTTCGAGCGTCACGACCCACGGCGAGATCGTCGTAGCAAAGGATTTTCCGAGAAAGGGCCCCAGCGGTTGGTACTCCCAGGCTTGTATATCGCGCGCGCTCCAATCGTTGACGAGGACGCAGCCGAAGATATGCTCGCGAGCGCGTTCGACGGGAATCGACGCGCCGAGTTCGTTGCCTGGGCCGGCGAAAAACCCGAGCTCCAATTCAATGTCCAGGCGCGTGCTCGGCCCGAAGATCGGCGCATCGGCATCGGGAGGCTTGCGCTGGCCGCACGGCCGCCGAATATCCGTGCCGCTCGGAACGATGCTCGCCGAGCGCCCG
>DAHUYY010000073.1 GCA_027306845.1 Vulcanimicrobiota bacterium
TCTCAGCGAAGTCGTCCCGGTTTTCCTGAACCCCATCCATCCGTGGGTTCATTTTATCGCCGTCTTCGGACTAATCGCGGGGCTCTGCCTGCTCAACGTCCTGGGAGTTCGCGAGAGTACCACGTTCAACGGCGTCGTCTCGGCGCTCGACGTTATCAGCGAGACCTCGATTCTCTTCTTCGGCTTCCTCTTCGCGTTTCGGCCCGAACTGCTCGTTCATACGATGACGACGCAGTGGCCGAGCACCTTCAATCTCATGCTCGGCGCTTCGTATGCGATCATCTCGTTCGTCGGGCTGGAATCGATTTCGCAGGCCGCGCAAGAGACCCAACGCCCGGCGTCGATTATCCCGCGCACCTCCATCGCGCTGATCCTCACGATTTTGATCTACGCACTCGCCTATTCGAACCTCGCACTCGGCATGGTTCCCTGGCACCAGGTACCGCTCGATGCGATGGGGCACGCGCAGACGCTCTGGCAGTGGCTCGGAAACAACGACAACAACGGCAAGGCCGTTGCGCTGCTTGCCAAAGACGTGCCGTACTTCGGTGCGCTCGCCGCCCTCTACGTGCCGATTCTCGGAGCGATCTTACTGTTAATTTCTTCGAACTCCGGCGTCTTCGGCAGCTCGCGGATCGCCTATGCGATGGCGAATGCAAAACTGCTGCCCTCGATCTTCCAGCGCGTGCATCGGCGCTTTCGTACGCCGGCGATATCGATCATCGCTTTTTGCGGAATCGCCGTCGTCGAGCTGATTTTCGCCGCCTGGCCCTCGCTCGACCCCGGAGCCGCAGCGTTCTATGCGAAATTCTTCCACGGCGAGGGCGGCATCGGTTTTCTCGGCGATCTCTATGCGTTCGGCGCGGCGACGAGTTATTCGTTCGTGTTCCTCGCGTTGATCGCGCTGCGCATGAACGATCCGCTGAGCCCGCGCAAGTTCCGAATCCCGCTGAATATACCGCTGACCTATAAAGGCGAGCGCGTGCTCTTCCCGGTGATCGGAGTTTTAGGCTTCATCGGCATTCTTTCGATTCTCGTTTTTACGATTATCACGCACGATCTCGGGCGCATCGCGGGCCCTGCCTGGCTGATCCTCGGCTTTATCATCTTCGTCATCTACCGTCGCAACAAAGGCCTGCCCGTCTTCGGCTCGGCGCCGCACGATTGGCGCCACGAACAGATCGGCATCCTTCGCGATGCGGGCGAGCTCGAACTGATGGACGAGTATCTCGCTCGCCTTAAAGAACGCGAACCGGCGCGCATCGCCGAGGTACGGTGACGTGCTGCTCCTCTATCGTGCGGTTATCTCCCTCGCGCTCGTGGTCGTCGGTGCGATCGTGCTGCTACGCATGCTCCATCTCGGCTTCGGGCTCCCCGAACTTCCCGGAATTATCCTTGGAGCGGCCGTGATCGCGCTTGGCGCCTACCGTCTGCGGCAGATCGTCCGCGTCTGGGCGGAGCGTTCATGATCGCCGTCAATCCAATCGGGGCGCTCGTCGCTGCAAGTATCGTCCTCGCCGTCGTTGCGACGCTCTGGTGGATGCTGCACCCTCCGATTAGCAAAGTGCAAGAGATTGCCCGCGACGCCGAGACCGAACTCGAGCGGATGGTCGGCTCGATCATCGTCGTCTTCTCCGAAAATATCGCCTCTCAGCATATGATGGCGCTCGCGGCGAAGCTTGCGAAAGGCGAGCGTTCGGAACTTTTGGCGATCTACGTCGTCTCGGTTCCCTACTCGCTCCCGCCCGATGCCGAGATGACCGATGAAGAACGTCGCGCCCTCGATGCCCTCGGCGCGGCGCAGGCGATCGCCGCCAAGGCCGACATCAGCCTCCGTACCGAGACGGTCAAAGCCCGCTCCACGAAACAGGCCGTGCTCGATATCGCTAAGCGGGAGCGCGCGAACCTTATCGTGCTCGGCTCGTTCCGCGAAGGGAAATACACCGGCGCCCCTCTGAGCCGCACCATCGAGGAGATCGCCGCCGAGGCCAAGTGCGACGTGATCATCGGCGTCGAAGGCAAACACGGCAATCTTCTCGCCGACCAGGTGGGATTCGAACAAATCGAGCAGGGCGAGAAGGCTCCATAACGCGAACGCGCCCGGGAACGTTCTCATAGTTGAGGAGGATCCCAATCCCATGAAATCGTTTTTACGGCTCGGCGCCGCCGCGGCGGCGCTGCTCTCCCTCGCGGCGATGCCGCTCTCGGCTCTCGCCGCAGGAAAGGCACCCGCCCTTGCGGCCTTCGACGCGGCGTTCTCGCACGTGCATGATTACACCGTGCAACTCCGTTCGCACGAAGTCAAAGGCTCGGCGACGCAGAACCGCGTCTATCAATATTCGTTCATGAAGCCGCATTTTGCGAAGACGCTCATCACCTCCGGGGACGGACAGGGCTCCGGCGGCGTCTGGGCCGGCGGCAACCAAGTCAGCGGACACCAAGGCGGTTTCCTATCCGGAATCCATCTCAAGGTTGGTCTCCATGACGGCCGCGCGGTCTCGCTTCGCGGTTATACGATTCCCGACGGCCTCATCCAAAATATCGTCGCCAAATATCAGAGCACACCGGGAACGCTCGTACAGGGCCCCGGCGGAAATGTCGACGGCGTGCCGACGCAGCGCGTCTTCTTAAAAGTCGCGGACCCCGCGGCAAACGATGGGATCACCTCGATGGTCATCTACTTCTCGGAGAAAACGCACTTCCCGGTGCGCAATATCTGGTATCAAGGAAATACGGCGGTCCTCGACCAGTCCTTTCTCAACCTGCACCTTAACGTCGGACTCACCCAGAACGACTTTCCGTTCTAGCCGGCGCGTCAACTCTGAAGAAGCGGTATCTCGGCGCTATCGTGCGGCGAGATACCGCTTCCGAATTTCATCGAGCGCGACCGCGAGTAAGATCACCGCTCCCAACACGACTTTCTGGAGATAGGAATCGATGTTGAGGAGATTCATCGCGTTATCGAGCAAGCCGATTAAGAGAGCGCCGAAGAACGTGCCGACGATCGTGCCGCGTCCACCGGCGAGGCTCGTGCCGCCGACGACGACGGCGGCAATCGCGTTGAGCATCTCGTCGCCGGTTCCGGTCTGCGGCGAGCCCGTCGCAAAAAGCGCCATGTAGAGAAATCCGGCGATCGCCGCACAGATACCGCTGATCACGTACGCCATCGTCTTTACCCGACGCACCGCGATACCGGCGAGGCGCGCTGCCTCTTCGTTGCCGCCCAATGCGAGAATCGAACGCCCGAAGCGCGTTTTCTCCAGCAAGAGCGCGCAGATGATAACGACGGCGGCCATCCAGAGAACGGGGATCGGCAGTGCCGGCAGGTGGAGCTTTGCCGATAGACCGCCGAGGAACGTGCCGATGCCGATGCTGTTAAAAGCATTTGATGTCAACGGCACCGGACGACCGTGCGAGATAATATACGACAGGCCAAGCGCGACCTGCATCATCGCCAAGGTGGTAATGAACGGCGGGAGATTGAGCCGAACGACCGGTAACGCATTCACGTATCCCGCACCGGCACCGAGCGCGATACCGGCGAACAACACCACGGCGACGAGAGCGAACCCGGTGAGGTGGAGCGAGTTCGCCAGCAGCGCCATGACGACGCCGGTGAGCGAAACGAGCGAGCCGATCGAGAGATCGATGCCCGCGGTGAGAATGGTAAAGGTCTCACCGACGCCGAGGATACAGTTGTAGGTAATCTGTCGCAGGACGCGCACGATATTACTCGGTTCGAGAAACGAACCGTGCGCCGCGATGTTGACGCCGATAACCAAGAGCAGCAAAATGACGATCGTTCCGATGAGCCGGATGCGCGGGTTCATGCCGCCGCTCCGCTCGCCGCTGCGATTACATTGGTCGGCGTCGCGTCGGCGCGGTCGAACGTCGCGACGATGCTTCCATTCCGAACCACATGAATGCGGTGGCTCATCCCTAAGAGTTCGGGAAGTTCGCTGCTTACCATAACAATCGCCACTCCTTGTCGTGCGAGCCCTACCATGAGTTCGTAGATTTCCGCCTTTGCCGCAACATCGATTCCACGCGTCGGTTCGTCGAGCAAGAGCACGCGCGGTTCGCCGAGCAGCCACTTTGCGAGCACGACCTTCTGCTGCGTACCCCCCGAAAGATTGGAGACGAGCTGCGCCGTATTCGGGGTGCGGATGCGAAGGCGCTCGACCATCGCCTCGGTCGCACGCTCCTCGGCATCGCTATCCAACCACCCCAAGACGCGCGCGAAGCGGTCGAGATGTGCGAGCGTCGTATTCGCCAGCACGTTCATCCCCAGCACGAGCCCCTGCGCTTTCCGGTCTTCGGTAACGAACGCGAGCCCCGCCTCGATCGCATCGTTGGGCGTGCGGGCGCGAAGTGGAGCCCCGTCGATTGCGACCGTTCCCGTTGCGCGGTCGGCTCCCGCTATCGCGCGGAGAATTTCGGTACGCCCGGCACCGACGAGCCCGCCGAGGCCGACGATCTCACCGGAGCGCACGGAGAAAGCGACGTTGCGAACGGCGGCGGCGTTGAGGCCCTCGACCGAGAGCCGCACCGGCGCATCCGCCGCCAGCGCCGGAAGCTCGGGAAAGCGAGCATCGACCGGCCGACCGACCATCGCCTGCAAAATATCATCGATGGGGAATTCGGAAATCGCTCGGGTCGCAATCGTCGCTCCATCTCGCAGCACCGTCACGCGGTCGGCGACGCGCGCCAGCTCTTCCATGCGGTGCGAAATATAGACGATGCCGACGCCCTTGCCCTTGAGCGTCGCAACGATTTCAAAGAGTCGGTCGATCTCTCGCTCCGAGAGAGCGGCGGTCGGCTCATCCATGACCAGCACGCGCACGTTCTTCGCGAGCGCCTTCGCAATCTCAACGAGTTGTTGAATGCCGACCGAGAGCTCCCCAACCGGGCGCGTCAACGGGATATCGATGCCGAACTCGGCAACGAGCGCGGCGGCGCGCTTATGCGCCTCGCCGTCGTCGAGAAAAAAACCGCGTTGCGGTTCCTTGCCTAAGAGTATGTTCGCGACCGCATCGAACTGCGGTACGAGCGTGAACTCCTGATAGATCATGCCGATTCCCAAACGCTCGGCATCGCGAGGCGAAGCGATATGTACGCGCTCGCCGTCGATGAAGATCTCTCCGGTATCGGCGGGTTGCGCGCCGGAGAGAATTTTCATCAACGTCGATTTGCCGGCACCGTTCTCACCGACGAGCGCTAACACTTCACCGCTGCGGACGGAGATCGAAACATCGGCGAGCGCGCGAACGCCCGGGAAGGATTTCCCGATCGAACGCATCTCCAGCAGCGGTGCTTCGGGGATGATTACGGCGCTTTCTTTGCGTCGGCGGCGGTGTACGTTCCCACCGGCACCTTCACCACTTTCGGCGGGATCTTGCCGGCAAAATAATCGTGCAGCGTATCGATTACCATCTTCCCGATCTGATCGGGGTGCTGCACGACATCGCCGTACATTTCGCCTTTTGCGATCGCCGTACGCGCTTCAGGGGTCGCGTCGAAGCCGACGATTGCAACCTTTCCGGCCATGCCGGCCGCACGCACCGCCGTCAGCGCGCCGAGCGCGGAGTCGTCATTGATGCCGAAGATGCCGCGTAAATGCGGGTGCGTCTGCAAGATATCTCCGACGTCGTTCGCCGCCTTGTCGCGCTGCCCGCCCGAATCGACATCGGCGACGATCTTCGCCTTCGGACACGAAGCTGCCAGGTACTCTTTGAATCCGCGGACGCGATCTTGGACGCTCGTCACCTCGGGCTCGTCGACAATCGCGACCTCGCCCGTTCCGCCGATCGCTTTGCAGATCAACTTGCCTGCCTCAACGCCGCCTTCGACGTTATCGCTTGCGATATGTGCGACCACGACGCCCTGTTTGCTCGTGCTGGCAATATCGGCGGTGAAGACCGGGATTTTCGCTCGGTTCGCCTCGACGATCGCGCTTCCGATCGCCTTCGAATCGTACGGCGTGAGCACGATCGCATTGACGTGCTTGGAGATAAAATCTTCAACCTGCGATTGCTGACGCGCGTTATCGCGATTCGCATCGACGACGTTGAGCGCATAACCGTATTTTTTCGCCTCGGCGGTCATGCCCGCTTCCATTTCTTGGTAGAACTGGGCCTCGCGGTTCTGAATCGAGACACCGATCGTTTTGGTCGGCGCGCTCGTCGCGCTTCCTCCCGCGGCGGTGCCGGATTTCGAAGCGCTTTGAGAGGAGCATGCGGCGAGCGCAAGCACCAGAACGGCAGCCGTACGACGAGCAATTTTCACGGAGTTCCCTTTCGTATCACGCAGCAGCGAGCGAGCCTTAGGATTCGCGCGCAGAAGGTTGGCGTTCGGTCTCCGCCGCGCCTTCGTCCCCCGCCCAAAGCCGACGCATGACGACGACGAGCCCCAGCGCCGCCGCGATGCTGACGACGCTCCACACGCATGCCGGCAACCAAGCGGCCTGCAGCCACGCCCCGGTCGCAAAGAGCACCCCGTAGATGGCGGCGAGCCCGAGCACCCAGCCTGCGAGCGCAGCCGCAGGCGAATCCTGCGAATCGGGCAGGTGATAGCGCTCGCGCAGATATTTCCAACCCGGCCCCGGCGGATGAACGCGCCGATAAAATGCAACCAGCCCCGCTTCGTCCTTCGGCGGGAAAAGAATCGTGATGCCGAGCCAGGCGAGCGTCGTCACGCCGACGCCGATTAAAAGCGAGGTCGTCGGGTCGACGGCGTACCCCAACTTACCGGCGATAAAAAACGCGATGGCGATCAGGAAGGAGACGACCATCGCCGCGATCTCACTTGCCGCATCGATGCGCCACCAAAACCATCGCAAAAGATAGAGCAGGCCCGTGCCCGCGCCGATCGAGAGCAACAGATCGAAGCCCTGCCGTGCGGTGCCGAGCAAAAAGGTGACGCCGACTCCGCCAAGCGCGATGAGGACGGTGACCAATCGCCCGGCAATCACGTAATGCCGTTCGTCGCGCCCCGGCGCCATAAAGCGGCGATAGAGATCGTGAACGAGATACGAGGTGCCCCAATTGAGATGCGTTTCGATTGTGGAGCGATAGGCGGCAAAGATGCCGGCAACCATGAAACCTGCAAACCCGGCCGGCAAAAAGACGAGCATCGCCGGATAGGCGACATCGTTTCCGAGCAAGGCGGGCTGTAGGTGTGGGAAGCGCACCGCGATATCGTGGACGGTCGGGTAGACGATCGTCGAAGCGAGCGCGACGATGATCCAGGGCCACGGACGCAGCGCATAATGCATCGCTTGAAACGCGAGCGTTCCGCCCATCGCATCGCGCTCGCTGCGCGCTGCGAGCATTCGCTGCGCGACGTAACTGCCGCCGCCGGGCTCCGCGCCGGGATACCAGACCGACCACCATTGCACGGTGAGCGGAATGACGAAGATCGCCAGTGCCGTCGGCCAATCGTTGAAGTTCGGAAAGAACGAGAGCCAGTGCGGGTGCAGCGCACGAATCTGCGCGAAGAGCCCGCTGAGGCCGCCGACGTGCGGTGCCCGCAAGGCAAAGTACGCCGCCGCTATCGCCGAACTCATGGTGATGAGAAACTGAATCGTGTCGGTAACCATGACGCCCCAGAGCCCCGCAGTCGCCGCAAAAACGATCGGTACGCAGACCGCAATCGCCAGCGTTTCTACGTTCGTCCAGCCGAAGAGAATGCCGCAAATTTTTGTAAGCGCGAGGTTGACCGTGGCGATGATAAACCAGTTGAAGAGCAGGCCGAGATAGACCGCGCGAAAGCCGCGCACCGCGCGCGCCCCCGCACCGGAGTAACGTAACTCGTAGAACTCGAGATCGGTGAGCACGCCGCTCCGGCGCCAGAGCCGCGCGTAAAAAAAGACCGTTGCCAGCCCGGTGAGCAAGAACGACCACCACACCCAGTTTCCGGCAACACCGCCCTCGCGGACGATGTTGGTAACCAAATTCGGCGTATCGGTCGAGAAGGTCGTCGCAACGAGCGAGATGCCGATCAACCACCACGGCGCCTGTCGCCCCGCTGCAAAGAACTCGCTGGTATTACGCCCGGCCCGGCGAGCGAGAACGATCGCCGGCACGAACGTCACGCCCAACGAGAGCACGACGATCCACCAATCGAGTGCGGTGAGATGCATGGGCGGCAGGGTACGCGCTTAGGGCGTGCGTTCCCCCAAGAGCCCGCCGCTTTCAAAGGCGAGTAGGCGGGCGCGCAGCGAGCGCGGCCCCGCCCCACGCACGCGCCCATCGGCACCGAGAACGCGGTGCGCGGGCACGAAGAGCGCGAGCGGCGCGCGCGACATCGCTGCGGCG
>DAHUYY010000074.1:0-6149 GCA_027306845.1 Vulcanimicrobiota bacterium
CGCTGCATCGCCGTGCTGTCACGCCGAGTAGCTGTGCTTTCACGCCGAGTAGCTGTGCTGTCACGCCGAGTAGCTGCCGAAGGCAGCGTATCGAGGCGTGACAGGGGGCTCGTATTGGCCGTTGCCCGTTTGCGCGGGCGATACGCGTTCTAGACGACTGAGGCGACGGTTAACGCACCGACGATGACGACCGTAATCCAGGCAACGATATTGAAGAACAGCGAGTTCGTCCAGGTGCCCATCAATCGTTTGTTATTGACGAGCAGAAGCATCAACACGAGTACGACCGGCAGGAGAGCGCCGTTAAAGACCTGCGAGTAGAAAATAATCGCTAGCAAAGGCGCGCCGGGAACGATCACGGTAAATGCGCCGATAAGAAGCAAGCCGAGGTAGAGGCCGTAGAAAATCTTCGCCTCGCTGAAGCTGCGATCGATGCCACGTTCGAAGCCGAAGGCCTCGCAGACGTAATAGGCAGTTGAGAGCGGTAGAATCGAATCGGTAAAAATTGCGGCGTTGAGCAGGCCGATGGCGAAGAGCAGCGATGCGAAATGCCCGGCGAGGGGCTGAAGGGCGATGGCGACGTCTCCGACTGCATTGACGACGATCGGGTGCGCGTTGCCGATATTATGAACGTAGATTGTTGCTGCGCAGGCGACGACGATAAAGAAGGCGATGATATCGGTAAAGAGCGCGCCGGATATTACATCGATGCGCGACGCCGTGTACTGTTCTTTCCTGACCCCCTTATCGACGATTGCCGATTGGATGTAAAACTGCATCCACGGGGAAATCGTGGTGCCGATAATCGCAACCACCATGACGAAATATGCCGTCGTGTGAGAAAAATGCGGGAAGAACGTTTGGTGGATGACATCCTTCCACTGCGGATGCACGATGATGGCGCTGATGACGTACGAAATATAAACGGTGCAGAAGATGAGAAAGATACGTTCGACAATTTTATAGGTACCGCGCGTTACGGTCGTAAAGACGAGCGCGGCGGCTCCCAACACCATCGCGATGGTAAGGGCCTCGACGTTGACACCCGGGAGCCACGTTGCGAAAATTGGAGCGACCGACGCGATGCCGGCGAACTCCGTCGCCGTGTTTCCTAAATCGCAGATAACGAAGAGTAGCAGCACGTAAAAGGTAACGCGAACGCCGAAATTCTCGCGGATGAGATCGGCGAGCCCTTTCCCCGTAACCGCGCCCATGCGAGCGCACATCTCTTGCGTTACCACCAACGCAAGGGTGATCGGGATGAGAATCCAGAGTAGCGAGTATCCGAACTGGGCTCCCGCTTGGGAATAGGTGAGGATGCCGCCGACATCGTTGTCGGCGTTCGCCGTGATGATTCCCGGGCCGACGACGGAGAGAAACATCAACACCGAACGCCACGTGGTGCGTCGAGGCACGAGTTGCTTGATCGTGCTGGAGTTCATGCGTCGGAGGCTCCATTCGGCGGGCGGTAAAAAAATCGGTCATCGTACGTTCCTCGCACAACGACCGACGCAAACCGACGCTCGCGCGCCTCGCAGCCCCGACGTTGAGCTTTAGCACTGCATGCCGTGGGATCGAGTCCCTTCCGCATTAAGCTCCGCCTTGACTCGACGGTGCCTGGTCACCCATTGGGGTCTCTCGACCTTTCCGGGTAGCGGCCTCTCCAACGTGCAGACGCCTCACCTAACGAGGAATCCATTCCTATCCTACCCAGGGCTGTCAAGCATGGGCGCTGCCGCCTAGCGCGCGAGAAGATCCTTTAGCGCATCGGCGAGTTGCGGATAGCGGAATCGATAGCCCAGGGCAAGCGTTCGCGTCGGCAGCACGCGCTGTCCGTCGAGTACGACGGTCGCCCCCTCACCGAGGAGGGCATGAAGCGCGAAGGCCGGTACCGGAAGGAGCGCCGGCCGATGGACCGCTGCTCCAAGCGCTGCGGTGAATGCGGCATTGGTGACCGGTTCGGGTGCCGTTGCATTGAGAATGCCCTCGGCGCCGTCGATCGCGGCCAGGTAGATCGCGACCTGGTCCTCGATATGAATCCACGAGAGCCATTGCCGCCCGCTTCCCACGACTCCGCCGAGCCCGAGTTTAAAGATCGGCAAGAGTTTCGCCAGCGCCCCGCCGTCGAGGCCGAGCACGATGCCGGTGCGCACGAGGCTAACGCGCATGCCGAGGCTCTGCGCGCGGAGCGATCGGCGCTCCCATTCGGCGCAGAGCTTCCCTAAATAGTCGGTGCCGGCGGGGCTGCTCTCGTCGTAGCTCGCCGATTCGCTGCTACCGTAATAGCCGACCGCCGAAGCTGCGATGAACGCGCGCGGTCGCGGTTGCCGCGCTTCCAGTGCGGAGAGGAAGGCGGTCGTCGCGGCGATGCGACTATCGGCAAGGCGCGTTTTCACCGCCGGGCTCCACCGTTGAGCGATCGGCTCGCCGGCAAGATTGACGACAACATCGCAGGCCGCCGCGCGTTCGGCGGCCGCCGCCGGATCGCGCATGCTCGCGAGCAACACATCGTCTCCGCGTGCGCGTAAGGCCGCCTGCAAATGCTTTCCGATAAATCCGGTTCCGCCTAGGAGTAGTACCCGCATTGCATCCTCCGATCATCTGTGGAACGCGGCGAGCGAGCGGTGAGTTGCAGCGGGCCTCTAACTGGCGGCGAGCGAGCGTTCGAGGTTTTCGAGCATCGCCTCGGTCTCCGTGGAGTATCCTTCGCGTTCGATCTTCGGATGTGAAAGATAGAAGAGCGCCATGATGCGCAGCACGAAACGATGCGCTCGCGAATCGGCGAGCCGACGCAATGCGGCATCGGAATCGGCTGCGAGCCCCGCGAGCCGTTCGCCGATCTCGTCAGGGGCGTCGCTCGCATCGACCAAATTCAAATCGTCGTGTTCTCGGTCTTCCGCGCGGTCGATAAACGAGTCGAGCAAAACGTGAATGGCCGCGACGTTGGGGAAATAAGAATTATAGGCGGGGGCGACGCTCGCCGGGCCGCTGGAAAGTAGTGCGAAAAGCGGTGCGTAGACCTGAAATTGCGAGCCGGCCGCCGCGACGAATTCGTTCCATCGTAGGTGCGGATACGCGGCGCGCCGTTCGTCGAACCAAAGTCGGCATGCGCGACTGCGGTTCTCTGCAGCGCCATGCACCGTGCTCTGCATGCGTGCATAGAGCGATGCTGCTTCTCGAGCGAACGGAACTAAGGCACCGATGCCCTCGATGCCGCGCAGGCGATCCTGCACGTCGAGAACGAGATCGCGCAGATAGCCGCCATCATCGCCGTGCGGTCCGCAGGCGTAGTAATCGCGCAGCGGCGCATCCGGATCGCAGGCGTCGGCGATTGCCTGATGGAGCGCGGGAAACGCTTCCGGCGTAATCGTCGGGTGTCGATCGCAGAGGTTGTCGAGGTAATCGTAAATGCTCTCCAACGGCACGACGACGCCGACATATGCGCGCATCGACGGTTGCGGCAAAAATGTTGCCAGCACTGCAGCGCCGGCAACGTGGTAGGATTTCATCTCGATGCTCGAGAGTGCTTCTCTTCGCAGCAGCGGGTCGGGAATCGCACGAGCGCGTTTGCGTATGCGTCGCAAGGAGCGTTTTGCCATCGGGACGACCTGCAAGAGGAAGCGCCCGAGATCGATGGCAAAATGCGAATGTTGAAACAACAACCGGCGGCGAACCGGGCTTCTGAGGACGATACGCGTCGCCGCGAATATCTCGGCGTTTACCCTCACGAATGTCGGCCGTCGAAAAAAGCTATTCCCGGGTTCAAAATGCCGTGTGGATCGAATCGTGCCTTGAGCGCGCGCATCTGCGCGAGTGCGTTCGGAAGCAGCCCGAAGCAGTCGAGGCGGTCGTGCCCCTCCCCGCCGCCGGCGAGGATCCGCGCGCGCGGTGCGCGGTCGTGAAGAGCATCGTCGAGCATGCCGGCCATCTGGGTGAAACTCGCGGCATCGCCGACGGCGCGAAGGGTGACGTCGCCGTTCATAATATCGACGAGCAGATCGCGTTGCATCTCGAAACGATCGACGACCTCAGCGAGGCTATCGGCGAGCGCAAGTGCGTGCGAGGGCAACGACGGGCTACGATAGCTCAGTGCGTGAACGCCGGGGAGACGCATCGGAGCATCGAGCAGCCGCGTAAATGAGGCATGCGCGCCGGCATCGAGCAGGCGCGTCTCGGGAATCCCCGCGCGACCGAGTGCTGCGCGCCAATCTAAGGTCGCGCGTTCGAGCAGTGCGTTCTCACATTCGAGGAGAATCGCGATTCGTCCGTCGTCGCCTGGTTCGCCGTCGACCTCACGCTCGAAACCGGTACTCCACCAGGCAGCCGCAGGTTCGGGGCGGAGATTTCGTATCTGTGCGAATGCACGTTCGCGCGTTCCGGCCGGGAGTGCGGCAAGAAACATGCGAGCGGAGTCCGGCAGCGGTAGCGTTTTAAAGTTGGCGCGCAACAGGACGGCGAGCGTTCCCATCGATCCGACGAAGAGCCGACTGAGATCGTAGCCGGCGACGTTTTTTACCACCATGCCGCCGGCGCGTGCGAGCGTTCCGTCGGCGAGTGCGAAACTGCTTCCGATCAGAAGGTCGCGTGGCCTTCCGTAACGATGGCGACGCGGCCCGCTCCATGCAGCAGCAAGGATTCCACCAACGCTCGCCTGCGATGCGTCGGGCGCATCGAGGGGCAAAAATTGGCGATGCTCTCGCAGCGTCTGCTCCATGTGCGCGCCGGTGAGGCCGCATTCAACGCCGATCGTTAAATCGCGTGGTTCGTATTCGAGTATAGCGCGCCGCGAGCGAAGATCGATCTCGTCGGCGTCGATAACGCGGCGATGCATGCCGGAAAAAACGCCGCCTCCGCGCAATGTCACCGGGCGTCGGCCCGCCGATGCCTCCGCTAACGCATCGGATATCGCGGTGTCGTTCACGTGCGCATCTCGCGACAGGATATCCCCGATGGAAATATTTTCTCGGGGTTAAGCAACGCTTGCGGATCGAAAACGTCGCGCACGCACGCCATCGCTGCGAGATCCTCGGTGCGATAGACCATCGACATCCCGTTGCGTTTCTCGATGCCGACGCCGTGTTCGCCGCTGATCGTTCCGCCAAGTTCGACGGCGCGTGCCAGCACGAGGTTGCCGATCTCGATAACCGCAGCGACCTGCCGCGCGTCGCGCTTATCGTACAGCAGAAGTGGATGGAGGTTTCCGTCGCCGGCATGAAAGACGTTCCCGACGACGATTCCGTGTTTCCGTGCGGCATCATCGACGGCAGCGAGCATTTCGGGAAGTCGCGTGCGCGGCACGCAGACATCTTGCGTGTAATAATTTGGGGCGATGCGCCCGACCGCGCCTGCTGCGCCCTTCCGACCGCGCCAGAGCGCTTCGCGCTGGTCGGCGCTCGTCGCTGCCTGCCACTTGGTTGCCCCGTGCGCCCTGGCGATCCGCGCGATTGCGGCATCTGCACTCGCGACTTCCTCGGGTTCGCCGGAGGATTCGACGAGCAGCACCGCTGCGGCATCGGCGGGGTAGCCGGCGGCATACGCACTTTCGACCGCGCGTACGATCGTCGCATCCATCATCTCCAGGGCGGTCGGGACGATCCCCGCCCCGACGATCGCGCTCACGGCTTCCGATGCACTCTCGATGCTTGGGAAGGCCGCGAGCCAGACGCCGGTCGTCGACGGAATGCGGAGCAGGCGAACCCAGGCCGACGTCACGATGCCCAGCGTCCCCTCGCTTCCGACCAAGAGCGCGGTAAGATCGTACCCGAGATCCTCCACCGCAGTTGTGAAGCACTCGCCGCGGTCGTCGACAATTTCGAGCGCGAGCACGTGATTGACGGTGGTTCCATAGGCGAGGCAGTGCGGTCCACCGGCATTCGTGCCGATATTTCCCCCGATCGTGCTCGCGCGCTGCGAGGCGGGGTCGGGAGCGTAGAAATAGCCGGTGGAAGCGATGCGTTCGCTGAGTTGCAAATTGACGAGCCCCGGTGCGACGCGTGCCCGGCGATTCTCGATGTCGAGCTCCAGTAGCTGGTTCATCCGTGCGAACGAGAGGACGATGCCCGCGCGCAGCGGCGCCGCTCCGCCGCAGAGCCCGGTTCCCGAACCACGCGCGATCAGGGGTTCCGCGAGATCGCGGGCGATCTTCACCA
>DAHUYY010000074.1:6159-8291 GCA_027306845.1 Vulcanimicrobiota bacterium
CCTTGGCTATAGGCGTCGAAGGAGTAACAGGCAAGATCCTCCGGAGAGGTCTTGACGGCATCCGCGCCCAGCGCTTCGATCAGTCGTTCGATTAACACGGTTCTCCGTTCGGTGTTTGGGCATGCAGGAAGAGTAGCCTGCCCGGCTTAACGGCTCGACGGCAAATGTTCATGTTCGGGAAGAAGAAGAAGCCGACGACGAAGAGCATGCTTCGCGCGCAGCCCGGCGTGCAGCAGAAGCGCTCCGCATTCCGTATGCCCGTCGAGTTCGAAGTACTCTACGAACTCGATGGACGGAAAGGCCGCCGTTCGGCGCTCGCCAACGATCTCTCGGCGGGCGGGCTGCGCCTCGTCACCGACGAGGACCTGATAAAAGGCTCGCTGCTTCATCTCGATATTCAGCTTCCCGCCGATTTTCTCGACGAGATGACCGTCGAGAAAGAGGTCTTCAAACAGACCCCCTTTGGCCTGCGCCCCGAGAGCGTCCGCGAGCGCCCCCCGGGCTTCGAACCGATGCGACTGCGCAGCAAGGCGCTCGCTCCATTCTACGATGTCGCGATGAAAAAATTCGCCTTTGGAATGGCGTTCGTCGATACGCCGCCGCCGGTTCAGGAAGAACTGCAGCGCTTCATCCACCTCTGGCAACTCAACTTTTTGCGCACCCGCCGCAACGACGATTGATTCCGTCCGTTTAACGCCGCGCTGCCACGCCGAGTAGGGAGTTACTCTCACGCCGAGCAAGAGTTTTTGTCACGCCGAGTAGGTTGCGCAGCAACCGTATCGAGGCGGAGCGAGAGGCGCCCCTCGATACGCGCTGCGCGCTACTCGGGGTGACAGCGGCTGCGCGCTACTCGGGGTGACAGCGGCTGCGCGCCACTCGGGGTGAGAGCGGCGCTGCGCGCTACTCGGGGTGACGGAATTCAGTTGGGATAGAGCAAGTATTTCGCGCGGAGCTTCATGAAGCGTGCGAGAGCCGGCTGCCACGAATCGACGATCTGTCGTGCGCTCTCGCCGCGCTCCAACCCGAGCCGCACCGCGTCGGTCCCCCAATCGTCATCCATCCCACGCGCGTTGATGCGCAGCCGCGGCATCAATCGGTGCCCTGCAACGAGTAACTCCACCGCCGTTTCGACGCTGCGAAACCGGTGCGGGTGCGTGACGTAGAGTTCGACCCCTTTGAGTTCGCGGCCGCGCCAGAAACCGAAGAACGGCGACCACGCCGCGGGGCGAAAATAGACGCCGGGAAGATGCTTTGCATTGAGCGCGCGCGCATACGCGTAGGCCGGCATCCCGAGATACCCGGCGTAGAAGAACGGCTTCGCCGTGCCGACGCCGTTGTTGATGCCGCCGTTATCGATGAGCCCGGTGCATGGATAGACGAGCGTCGTTTGCCAGGTCGGAATATTCGGCGAGCTCTCCACCCAACGTAGCCCCGTCTGGTTCCAAAGCATCGAGCGCCGCCACCCGATCATTTTGACGACGCGCAGGTGCGCGTGAATTCCGAAGGCGTTGTTGAACATCTCGGCAAGCTCGCCGATCGTCATGCCATGACGCATCGCAATCGGATAGAGACCGATGAACGAACGAAAACGCGGGTCGAGCACCGGCCCTTCCACGATCTCACCACCGATCGGATTCGGGCGGTCGAGCACCCAGATACTCTTGTGATAGCGCGCTGCCGCACGCATCACCTCGGCCATCGTCGAGATATAGGTATAGGCACGATCGCCGACATCTTGGATGTCGAAGAGCAGTACGTCGACGCCGCGCAACATCGCCGCCGTCGGCATGCGTTGCGGGCCATAGAGGCTATAGACGGGAAGCCCCGTGCGCGGATCGCGATACGATGACACGAACTTACCAGCGAGTTGATCTCCGCGCAGTCCGTGTTCGGGAGAATAGATTGCTTTTATGCAAATATGGGAATTCTCGCGAATGGCGTCGACGATGTTCACGAGTTGCGACGTGACGCCGGTCTGGTTAGTGACGACGCCGACGCAGCGTCCGTGGAGATCGTGCCAGGTGGAGCGCAAAAAAACTTCGTCGCCCAGCACGACCTTCGCACGCGGTATCGCGCCGAAACCGGTAACCGAGAGGAGCAGCGCAAGTGCTGCCACCGTGCGTGTGATCTTC
>DAHUYY010000075.1 GCA_027306845.1 Vulcanimicrobiota bacterium
TGGTGCCCACCTATCGACTTGCTACCCGCGGGCGTCGCGCTCAACGGCACCAACGGGTTTAGTTTCACGCTCGAATTACGCCCGTAGCGCAGCGCGAGCTCTCCCGCACGCGCGATCGCTGCGAGCATCGTCGCTGCATCGTCGAGTTCGCCGAACGCGAATGCTCCCGCGCGAACCTCGCGCGCACGAGAGATGCGCTCGAGTGCTTCGACGACGATCGGTGCCGTAATCGCGTAGATGTCGCGACCGCTTACGGTGATGCGGCGTTCTTCGCCATCGTTGCGCGCGCGCACGTCGACGACGAAACGCTGATCCGAGCGGCCTCGTTCGTCGACGGCGAGCGGCTCGGGCGTAGCGGGATCGCGCACGTCGTGCAGCGATTGTTTATTTAAGTAGTTGTGGATCTCGCGTACCTTCAAGTGACGCGCCATCAGAATCGTTTCGGTAAATGGAACCTCGGCGATCTCTTGCATGGAAAACGGCGCGGGAAACTCCCACGGCGCGGGCGTCGAGGGTTGCAACGGCAGCAGTTCGCCGCCGGAGAGAACGAGGCGCGGTGCGGTGTTGCGAGCGCCGGTGCGCCGCGTGCCCAGCGTCGGGTGCCAACAATCGAGCGCGATGGCAACCTCGATTGCATCCGCGTCTCTCCAGTCGCCGATCGCCGCGCTCGCCATCAGGTCGGCGAGCGCTCCGTAGAAGCCGGCGGCGGGAACGATCGCGATGCCGCGTTCGCGCGCCGGAGCATCGAAGCGCTCGAAGGTCGCGAGCGCGCTCGCCTGCTCGGCGGTGATATCGAGGTAGTGCGTGCCCGCGCGCAGCGCGGCTTCGACGAGCGGCCGCGCGGTGTCGAGAAAGGGCCCGGCGCAATTGATGACCGCCTCGGTTCCGGCGAGCGCACGCTCCAGCGAGCTCGGCGCGTCGAGCCCGGCGACGCGAATCTCGATCTCGGCGCCATGGAGGGCGAGGGCCGCCGCCATCCGTTCGCGCTCGCGACCGATCGCGACCGGCGTGTGACCGCGTCGCAACAACTCGTCGATGACGAAGCGTGCCGTGTGCCCCGAGGCACCGTAGACTGCAATACGCATGAGGGGCTCCTTTACGATACAGACCTGTATGTTCGCTTGAATTAAAACAGACAGGTTAGTATCATGTCAAGGATGGCAACCGATGAAACGCGCGAGCGCATCCTCCGCACGGCCTCGGAGCTCTTCTATCGCGAGGGCGCGCGCGCCGTCGGCGTCGACCTGATCGTCGAACGCGCGGGGGTCGCCAAAACGAGCCTCTACCGCTACTTTCACACGAAGGACGAGCTCATCGCCGCCTTCCTCGAGCGCGAGGACGAGGAGTTCTGGGAGCAGTGGGCGAGCGTCGCGAAGCGCCACCCCTCCGACCCGCAGGGCGAGCTCGACGCGCACGTGCAGTGGATCGCCGAGCGGCTCGGGCGCGCCAACTATCGCGGTTGCCCGCAGCTCAACATGGCGGCCGAGTTTCCCGCTCCCGAGCACCCGGCGCGCGTCGTCGCCCTCGCGCACAAGCGCGAACTTCGGCGGCGGCTACAGGGCATCGCCGAGCGACTCGGCGTGCGCCATCCCGACGAGCTTGCGGCGCAGCTGCTGCTTCTGGTGAACGGCGCCTTCGTGAGTTCGCAGGCGATCGCCGGCGAGGAAGCGCTCCGGGTCTTGCTTGCGGCCTCGCATGCGCTCGTCGCCGCGGCGCGAGGAGCCCGCTAGCCGGGTTCCTCCACGCGGCGAGCGTTGCTACGGGAGAGCGGGCCGGGAGATGCACCGACGCCGTAGGGAATCGGCCGCTCCGGGGGGCGTTTGGCAAGGAGCGAGGGGGGCTTGGGCGAATCGAGCGCTCCTAGCCCTGGGTTCGGCGATTTGCCGTTCCCCGTTGGCCGGGCTCTGCCGGCCACACTCAAGATCGAGGGATTGCGCTTTCTATGAATGTCCGTTTTCGGCGTGCGCACCGCGCACTCTGGAGAGCCGCTAGCGCGCTGGTCGCGCTTGCGGCAATCGTTGCGATGCTCGCACCGCCGAACGCTTCCTCCGCCGTCACGCCGAAGATCGTTTCGGTCGACGTCACGGGGAATCTCCACGTTCCAACCTCGGAGATTATGGCGGTCGTGCAGGCGCGCCCCGGCGAGACCTACGATCCGAAGATCGTACAGAGCGATCTCGCGCGCATCAATGCGCTCGGCTATTTTTCGGCGATCGCGCCGCCGCTCATTCGGCTGCGCCCCGGCGGCGTCGCGATCACCTACCGCGTCGTCGAGAACCCGGTCATCTCGAAAATTTCGTTCGTCGGCAACAAGAACGTTCCGACCGATACGCTGTTGGCGTTGATGGATAGCGCACCGGGGCAGGTCTTTAACGGCAATACGCTGCGTTCCGACCTGCTCAAAATCAACAGCTATTACGAACGCATCGGCTACGGCGGCCAGCTGCCGACGCATATTAAAGACGTCAACCTCGATCCTAAGACCGGCGCGCTCACGCTGACGGTGCAGGAAGGCCTGACGATTCGCAAGGTGATTATCGGCGGAGACCCGGTTATTCCGCCGCCGTTGATTCTTGCGAAACTGAACGTGAAGCCGGGGGTCGTTTACTCCGACGCGAGGCGCGAGAAAGATTACAAAGCGATCTCCGCGCTATACAAGAAATACTCGCTTTTCGTCGGAAACTTCGTCGGCGGCATCGAGCCGTCGTCGATCGACTTAAAGAACGACACCGCCGATGTGAAGTACGACGTCTACGTCGCGCGCGTCGCGGCGGTCGAAATTACCGGGAACACGAAGACGAAGGACCAAGTGATCCGTCGTCAATTGCGTCTGCGCCCCGGCATGCTGCTCACCCGCGCGGCGATTAAATACGATCTCCAGCGCTTGCAGAACACGCAGTTCTTCTCGAACGTCACGCCGGACGTTAAGCCCGGCCCCGACC
This sequence comes from Vulcanimicrobiota bacterium, assembly GCA_027306845.1. GTDB lineage: Bacteria > Vulcanimicrobiota > Vulcanimicrobiia > Vulcanimicrobiales > Vulcanimicrobiaceae > JABEUX01. The sequence goes on from DAHUYY010000075.1 coordinate 2,943, forward strand.
CGAAACACCCCGAAGACGTCACCGTCGTCTGGAAAGTCACCGAACAGAAGACCGCGACTGCGCAGATCGGTTTCGGTTACTCCGGCGGCATCAACGGCCAGGGGCTTTACGGCGATCTCGGTTACCAGGATAACAACTTACACGGAACCGGCAACGGCGTCGGCATTCAATTCCAGCGCAGCATTCGCACCTCGTCGATCCAGGCGTCGGCGACGATTCCCTACGTCGGCAACACGACGAAGTCGCAGAAGTATAGCCTCTCCGGATCGCTCTTCAGCAACTCTTCGACCTATTATTACCCGGTCTACGCCGTCTCGCAGACATCGTTCTCGGCGATCTCGCCGACGGTCGGCGCAACCCCGCAGCCGATTCCGGTAACGCTCTATCCCTCGCTCGGCGTCTCCTCGATCTCCGGCGTCGCCGCGACGAACACGAACAGCGCGCTCGGCGGGGCCCTCCAAGTCGGGCGTCGTCTCAACGACTTCACGCAGATCACCGGCGGCGTCGGCGCGCAGACGATCCGCTACAGCACGACGGTCGGAGCGCCGTATTACTTCCAATCGAACGTGCAGCCCAACGTCTTTGTCGGCGCGACCCCTAGCCCATTGAGTAACCTCAATCTCAATGCCACCAACACCCTCGGCGTCTCGGCAAGCTCGATCGCCAACGTCAACACCGGCGCGCCGTACCGTCTCGATACGCTCACGCTCGGAGCATCGACCCTCACGCTCGACGATTACATCGAGCCGCGCCGTGGCGTCAATGCGAACTTCACCGAGACGTTCTCATCCCCGTCGATCGGATCGAGCTTTACCTTCACGCAGAGCGTGCTCGACATTGCGAAGTTCATTCCGGTTCGTCGCACGGCGACGATCGGGTTGCATTTCCTCGGCGAACTTTCTACCGGCGCAATTCCTCCGAGCAATCTCTTCAGCTTCACCGACCAAACATTACGCGGGTACAATCAAATCTTCTACGGCACCGACGCCGCGCTCTTCCAAGCCGAATTCCGGCAGCCGTTGAGCATCGACCGCAACCTCATTCTCGCGGCGTTCGTCGACCAGGGGGCGTTCCGCATTCGCGGCGCGTCGCCGATCCTCGACCCGTACACCAATCGCATTACGAGTTACCCCGGAGATTGGACGCTTCGTTCCGACTACGGTGTCGGCGTCCGCTTCAACGTACCGCAACTCGGCAACCGCGTCGTACGCATCGATTTTGCGAAGGGCGTCAACGGTTTCCACACCAGCTTCGGCCTCGGCGAAGCTTTCTAGCACCGCTCGTCATTAGGACTTCGAGAAGGACATCATGAAACACCGCATACTCGCAATCGTCGCACTTCTCTGCGCGGTCGGCGTCTTCATCGCCCCGTCGGCGATAGCCGACGATCTGACCGACGTCGGGACGATAGCACAATCGGCCATCGCTTCGTTGCCGGCGTTCGTCAGCGCGAATCGGCAGCTCACCGGCATTGCCTCGCAAATGCAGCAACAGGAAGCAGCCCAATTGAAGGGTGCGAAGAACGATGCGCAACGCCAGCAAATTCAGCTTTCTTTCTCGCAGCGTTTCAACGATAAGCAGAACGAGATTCTCGGGCCGTTACTTCAGCGCGTGCAACTCGCACTCGCTGCCGTCAGCGCGAAGCGCAAGCTTTCCGTCGTCGTCGACCGGCACATCGTCGTCTATGGCGGCCAAGATATTACGACCGACGTGCTTAACTTAGTAACCGGTACCCAGGCGATTCCGCCGGTAACGGCGACCCCACCCCCTTCGCCGATCGGCTACGTGGACCAAACCGTGCTCGATAGCGGCCTGCCGAAAGTAAAAGCCGCCAACGACGCGTTTGCGAAATTCGCGCAGCAACAGCGCGCCATTTTCGCCGCCAAAATGCAGAAGGCGACGACGAGCGCAGAGAAGCAGCAGATCTCGGTGGATTTCAATAAAGTTCTCGCCGACGAACAGAACACGCTGCTCAAGCCGCTGGTCTCCAAAGTGCGCGCGATTACCGCCACCATCGCCGAGAAGAAACATCTCCTCGTGGTCGTCGATAAAGGCGACATCGTTTTCGGCGGCACGGACATCACGCAAGACGTGAGGAATGGCCTCAATCACTAGGCTGCTTGCGGGCGTACTTCTGGTCGGCGTGGTTGCCTGCAGCCACGTCGATGTTTCTTCGCCCAACATTCGCGGCATCGCCTACGTCAACACCAATAAAGCGACGAAGGCGCACCCGCTCTATTCGCAACTCCAAGATCTCGACGCCGCGATCGCCGCAATCGATCTCTCTGCCGCCGTACCGATGGTACCGAAATCTCCGGAAGAGATGAAAGCCGATATCGCGAGCATCAAAGCGCAACTCGCGCAGGCGGAGGAGCAGAGCTCGCAAGCGGTCGGAGCGCTGCAAGGCCGTTTAGCGAAAGAAGAACGCACCGAAGTCGCGGCGGCGCTCCGTTCGGCAGGGCTCAATTCCGCGGCGCAAGCCTACGAATCGGCACCGTTGATCTCTTCGGCGGCGCAGGCGCAGGCGATTGAAAAATCGGCGGCGAGCGATCTGCAGAGCTATCAAAAATCGGTCGTCGAGCAAGGCCAAGCGACGATGGGTGCGCTTGAAAAGCGCCTGCACGAACAAGCGCAGGGGCGCTTTCAGACGCGGGCCGCGCAGTACGCGCGCGAGGAGTCGGATCTTTCGTTGCGGCTCTCGCAACAAGATGCGAACCAACGCCTCGCGTTGCAGACGAAGCTCAACAATCTTGCATTGAACGACGCACAGCGAAAATCGTTAACCGCTGCGCTCAAGGCGATCGACCAAAACGAAAAAGCGCAGGTCGATGCAATGCGCGCGCGGCATCAGAAAGATCTCCAGGCCTATCAGAACGAGCTGCAGGCCGGAATCATGAAGCAAATTCGCTCGCATGCGACGGCGCTGCAGGCGCAGACGCAAACTCAACTGCAAGCGCGTCAGCAACAAGTCTCGCAGCAATTGGCGGCGCTCTCGGGGCCACGCTTACCGGCGAATTTGCCGGCGGCGACGAAGGCGCAGCTCGAACAGATCGCCTCGAACTTGCAGCAGCGCTATCAAACCGATCTCACGAAAATCTCCGATCGCTTCAACCAGACGCGCAGCGATTTAGAAGCGCAGTACGAGGCGCTCAACGGTGTCGACGTCGGTGCCGTCGGTGCTGCGAAGCAGCAACGGGATAAGCTGGCAAAAGAACGCGGCGACCTCTACAAAAAAATCGAAGACCAGATCGCGGCTGCAGCACGGCGAATCGCCAAACGTGACGGTTTTTCCGTCGTCCTCCTCGACCCCATCGCACACCCGGGTGGCTACGACCTCACCGGAGATGTTATCTCCTCTCTCAAGAGCACAGGAACGTGAAGAAGAGCATTATCGCACTTGCCGGACTCATCACCATCGTCGGATGCGCTTCGTCGAGCCCCATCGGCCTCGTCGATATCAATCGCATTACCTCGAATTGGACCGAGTTCCAGACCGACCAGAACCACCTCTATGCCGACGAACAGCGCATCGCTGCAAGTAAGGCGAGCAACGCTCAGAAGGCAAGCCAGGTCGCCGCGCTGCAGAAGAAATACGGCGCGTTGACGGTGCAGCTCACCGACCAAATTCGCTCCGCTGCGGCGAAAGTTGCGGCGAAGAAGAACCTGAAACTCGTGCTGACGCGCGAAGGCGTCGGCTATGGCGGAACCGACATTACCGCCGAGGTTGAAAAAGTTCTCGGCATCACCGAGACGGCCTCGCCGAAACCCTCAGGCTCGTAAGCGCGGTGCTCGGGAAGCTCGGCGAGATCGCCCGGCGCCTGGGCGGTACGGTTATCGGTGATGAGGAGGTAGAGATCCTCACCGTCAGCGCCGTCGATGAAGCAGGGCCGGGTGCCTTGACGTTCGCGGTCGACGCGCGCTATCTGCAGGCCGCGCTGCGCAGTAACGCAGCGGCAGTGCTCGCCGACGCTCGCGCACTTCCCGACCCCGTTCCGACCGGAAAGCCGCTCGTCGTCGTCGACGATGCGCGCATCGCATTGGTCGGGTTGCTCGCAGCGCTGCGCGCGCCGCGTCCGGCGGGGCCGCATCGCGACCCTTCCGCCGTTATCGATCCTAGCGCGGTCGTTGCAAGCACCGCCTATATCGGGCCGCACGTCACCATCGGGCCGGGCAGCGAGATCGCGGCCGATTGCGCGCTCGAAGCGGGCTCCTACGTCGGTGCCGGTGTAAAGATCGGCGTCGGCAGTTGGCTGCATCCGCATGCACGCGTGCTCGATCGCTGCGTATTGGGCGCGGGGGTGGTGCTCTACCCCGGTGCGACGATCGGCAGCGAGGGCTTCGGTTGGGCGTTCGTCGACGGCCGCCTCGAACGCATACCACAGGTAGGAAACGTCGAACTCGGCGACCGCGTCGAGATCGGCGCGAATAGCTGCGTCGATCGCGCACAGACGGGCAGCACGCGAGTCGGCGAGGGAACGAAGATCGATAATCTCGTGCAGATCGGCCACAACTGCCGGCTCGGCAAGCACGATGCGTTCGCCGCGCTCAGCGGGCTCGCCGGCTCTACGGTGGTCGGCGATTACGTGCGCGTCGGCGGGCAGACCGGCTTCAAGGGGCACATTACGGTCGGGTCGCGCGTCACGATCGGCGGGCAGAGCCAAATCTGGAGCGACGTTCCCGACGATGCGTTTGTCTCCGGTGCTCCCGCGCGCAATCATCGCGACCGTCTGCGACTCGATGTCGCAATTAAGAACCTGCCCAAGTTGATCGCTCGTGTCGATGCACTCGAACGTGCGGCACGCGAAGGCGACGAGCGGTAAAGCAGCATGAACCAAAAGACGATAGCATCGCCGTTTCACTTCTCCGGAGTCGCGCTTCATACGGGCGCGCAGGTTGACGTCGAGGTTGCGCCTGCGGCAGCGGGTGCGGGCATTACGTTCGTACGCGACGGCGTCGAGATTCCCGCCGTCGCGGAGAACGTCGTTGAAACCTCGCGCGCGACGGTGCTCGGCGTACGCGGAACGACGGTATCGACGGTGGAGCATCTGCTCTCGGCGCTCTTCGGCATGCAGGTCGACAATGCGCGCATCGCGATATCGGGCCCGGAGGTTCCGGTCGTCGACGGGAGCGCCCAATGGTTCGTCGGGCAGATCGAACGCGTCGGCGTGCGCGATCTCGGCGTGCGGCGCGCGACCGTTTCGCTCGACGCACCGATTCTCGAACGCGACGGCGACCGTCTCATTA
>DAHUYY010000076.1 GCA_027306845.1 Vulcanimicrobiota bacterium
AGAAGTAACCCATCGGCATGATCGAGCTCGAGGACAGTGCGTTTACAGCCTATCCGGCTGCCGACGTGGCCGCACTCGCACGCTTTTACGCCGATATGCTCGGTATCGAGTTTGCGGAGCCGTACGCCGAAAATGGTATTGCACTTTATTGCGAGGCTCGCGTCGGTAGCGGTTACTTTGCGGTGATGACGACGGAGTGGATGGGGGTCGCCCCGGGCAGTTGCGCCTCGATTGCATTCGAGGTCGCCGATATAGAAGCGGCTTTTGCAAGCTTGCGCGACCGCGGCGTCGTGACCGAGAAGATCCACGTGACGCCGGTCTGCAAGCTGGGATCCTTTGCCGATCCCGAGGGCAACAAAGTGACGCTCCACGAATCGAGGGTCACGCCATGATGTCCGGGCACGGGCTCATGTGGTCGAACATGTACGACCCGGAGAAACCTCGGGTGCGCAGGCGCATCGACTGGCGCCGCATACGTTCGCTGTTCTCGCCGTACTGGAAGCAACAGTCGCTGGTCTTTATTATCATCGTCTTTAGCGCGATCGTCGGCCTCGTTCCCGGGTATATGACCGCCCGAATCATCGACTCTGCACTGCCGCACCACAGCTTTCACGAACTTACCGTCGACGTAGGCTTTATTCTTGCCGCGGCGGTCATTTCGATGGCGCTCGGCGTCGCGCAAGGATACTTTAACTCGATGGTCGGCGAGGGGATCATGCGCGACCTACGGACGAGCCTCGTTTCGCACCTGCATCGCATGCCGCTCTCGTTTTTTACCGCGACCAAAACCGGCGAGATCATGAATCGCGTTTCAAGCGACGTCGATAACGTCGACGGCGTGGTTACCGGAACGCTGACCACGATCGTCACGAACATCGTGATGATCTCGACCACCCTCATTGCGATGCTTATCTGGAATTGGCGTCTCGCGTTGATTTCGACAATCGTCGTTCCGTTTATGGTGTTACCGCTCGGTCCGGTCGGGCGCAAAATGTACGACGTGCGTAAGCGGACGCGCGAGCAACGCGACCGAATCGAGTCGATCACCCAAGAGACGCTTTCGATCTCGGGAATCACCCTGATCAAATCCTTCGTTCGCGAGGCATACGAACGTTCGCGCTTTTACAAAGTCGGAACGGAGTTGATGGATCTTGAAATCCGCCTCGCGATGATCGGCCGATGGTTTATTGCTTCTGTAACCGCGATGGTCGTCGTGGGCCCCGCCATCGTTTGGCTCGGCGGCGGCTGGCTCGCTCTTCAGGGCGCGCTCGACGTCGGCGTCATCGTCGCGTTTATCGGGTACATTCAAGGGCGGCTCTACGGCCCGGCGGCGGCGCTCGTCGGAATTCAGGTGCAGATCGTGAGTGCGCTAGCGGTCTTCGAACGAATTTTCGACTACCTCGATATGAAGACCGAACGTTACGATGTGCCCGGCGCGATACATCTGGGCGAAGTACGCGGCGATATTGCTTTTAAAAACGTCTCTTTTACGTACGAAGGGCGCGAACAGATTCTCCAGGGAATCTCTTTCTCGATTCCCGCTGGTAAGGTGGCGGCATTCGTCGGCCCATCGGGAGCCGGGAAAACGACGATCACGCAGTTATTGCCGCGGTTTTACAATATCTCCGAGGGGCAAATTTGCGTCGATGGCCACGATATCGCAACCGTCGGCCTTGAGTCGCTGCGAGAAAACATCGGCATCGTCACTCAGGAAACCTATCTCTTCCACGACAGCATTATTGCAAACTTACGCTATTCGCGCCCCGATGCAACCCTCGAACAGATCCACGAAGCTTCGCGAGCGGCGAACATTCACGATTTCATCGAAACGCTGCCCCAGGGATACGACACCATCGTCGGCGAGCGCGGCCATAAGCTCTCGGGCGGTGAACGCCAGCGGCTAGCAATCGCACGCGTGCTCTTAAAAAATCCGCGCATTTTAATCCTCGACGAAGCGACCTCCGCGCTCGATTCGGAGAACGAGGCGGCGATTCAGAGTGCGCTCGAACGCTTGATGCGCGGGCGCACGAGCTTGGTCATCGCCCACCGCCTTTCGACGGTCGTCAACGCCGACACGATCTTTGTCGTCGACGGCGGACGCATCGTAGAATCGGGTTCGCATGAGGAGCTTCTCGCGCGAAACGGCGTCTATGCCCGCCTCTATCGTACGCAATTTCGAGAACGCATTCCGACCTAACGCAGCTTTTACACCGAGCGGAGTTTTGTAGTAACGGGCGCGCCCACTCCGGCCTATCCTCAGTACTATCGGGGAACGCCCCAACGCCATCCTTTCAAACCATATCTAGGAGAACACCATGCGCAAGCTCGCTTTAGCTCTCGCCCTCGCCTTCAGCGCCCTCACGGTCGCCTCGGCCAGCGCGAACAGCACCATCGTCGTCAAGGCCAAGAACTTCGCGTTCATGCCCAACGTCGTCACCCTCCATGTCGGCAAGCCGCAGAAAATCACGTTCGTCGCCATGCAAGGCGTCCACGGAATGATCGCCCCCGAAGTCGGCATCACCAAGGTCATCACCATTACCTCCAAGCCGACCACCGTTACCGTCACCCCGAAGAAGATCGGCACCTTCCCCGCACATTGCGCGATCTATTGCGGCATCGGCCACGCGCACATGATGATGACGTTCAAGGTTATCAAGTAACCGCAAGCGTACTTTATCGCAGGAAAGGGGAGGCGCCGACGGCGTCTCCCCTTTTGCATTTCATGCCTTTAGTGATGGTTGTCGAACGCGATTCCGGCGCGAACTTGGCCGATCGCCTGCTCGACGAGGTTGTAAGCGGCCGCACGATGGCCGCCCTTATCGCGTTGCGCCGCGTTGAGTTGCGCAGCTGCGCGGCCCAGCGCCCCTAGCGCCATCTGCATGTGCGGCTGACGCTCGAATGCGTATGCGGTAACCGCCGACCCGAGAAAGAGAGCGATCAGAAGCAGAGCCCCGAGGCGAATATACCCGGCGATCTGCGAACGATAACGATATTGAAGCATGGCATAAACTCCTACGACGATGAGTGCGATATTCGTGCTCGAAAAGTACCGCACCCAACGCCGTGAGTCCACTAAGAATAGATGAGAGTTTTTACCTAGCCGGACATCGATTTCGGCGGAGCCGGAATTAGCAACGGCGCGCCGGTACCGGCCTGCACTTCTTCTACCGTTACTCCCGGAGCGAGTTCGCGCAAGACGAGCCCCTCGGGCTCGATATCGATAACCGCAAGATCGGTCATCAGTTTATGAACGACGCGCTTGCCGGTGAGAGGCAAGGTGCACTCGCCGACGATTTTGTGGGAGTTGCCCTTTGCGACGTGCTCCATCATCACGATCACGCGCTTCGCGCCGTGAACGAGATCCATCGCCCCGCCCATGCCCTTGACCATCTTTCCCGGAATCATCCAATTCGCAAGGTCGCCGTGCGCGCTCACCTGCATCGCACCGAGCACCGCGAGATCGATGTGCCCGCCGCGAATCATGCCGAAGGAGAGCGCCGAATCGAAGAACGAGGCGCCCGGCAACACCGTCACCGTCTCTTTGCCGGCGTTGATGAGATCGGGATCGACGGCGTCTTCGAAGGGGTACGGGCCGGTGCCAAGGATCCCGTTCTCGCTCTGCAATACCACGCGCACGCCCGGCGGAACGTAGTTGGGGATCAGCGTCGGCATTCCGATACCGAGATTGACATACATGCCGTCGCGCATTTCGCGCGCGACGCGCGCGGCGAGCTCTTCGCGTGTAAGCGCCATCGTTATCGCTCCTCCCGCTTGCGCGTCGTTACTCGCTCGATTCGTTTCCCTTCGGCGCCGACCTCGACGATGCGCGCGACGAATATCCCGGGAAGGTGAACGTTCTCCGGTTCTATCTCGCCCGGCTCGACGAGCCGCTCGACCTCAGCGATCGTTATTCGCCCGGCCATCGCGCAGAGCGGGTTGAAGTTGCGCGTCGCCTTCGAAAAGTAGAGGTTCCCTTCGCGGTCGCCGATACTCGCGCGCACCAACGCATAATCGCAGCGGATCGCCTCTTCGAGCACGTACTCGTTATCCCCGAAACGACGGGTCTCTTTCGGCGGCGACGCCTTCGCCACGCTACCGTCGGGATGGTGCCGCCAGGGTAACCCTCCGGTTGCTACCGGCGTGCCGACGCCGGCGGGAGTGTAGAAGGCCGGAATCCCGCAGCCTCCGGCGCGAAGCCGCTCGGCGAGCGTGCCCTGCGGCACGAGCTCGACCTCGAGCTCGCCCGAGAGATACTGCCGTTCGAATTCCTTATTCTCGCCGACATACGAGCCGGTCGTGCGCCGGATGCGCTTGTTGTCGAGCAGGACGCCGAGCCCCCAGCCATCGACACCGCAGTTGTTGGAAACGGTGACGAGATCGGTCGCGCCCTGCGCGAGCAGCGCCTGGATCAGGTTATGGGGGATGCCGTTGAGGCCGAAACCCCCGACGGCTAACGAGGCCCCGCTGGGAATGTCGGCGACGGCCGCGGCCGCCGATGGGTACACTTTCTCCATACCGGCGCAGATAGGCGGTCGCGGGAGCAAAACCCTGGTCGCCCCCGAATCTATCGACCGGTTGACTATCAGGTCCCTCGATACGGCCCTGCGGGCCTACTCGGGATGACATTTCCGCTCGTTACCCGTTATCCATGAAGAGGAGTTCACAATGTCCGCAGCTGCGCAAGCGCACGACGAAGAAGCGATGATCGTCGAAATGGTACGCGAGTTAGTATCAGAGAAAGTCGCGCCGCGCGCGGCAGCGATCGACGAGAGCGAGGAGTTCCCCGACGATATCCGTCGTCTCTTCGCGCAGAACGATCTCCTAGGAATTCCGATTCCAACCGAATACGGCGGACTCGGGGGAAGTTTCGTTACCTACGTGAAGGTCGTCGAAGAGATCGCCAAAGCCTGCGCCTCGAGTTCGCTGATCGTCGCCGTGCAAGAACTCGGCATGCTGCCGATTATGATCGGCGGCAACGACGAACAGAAGCGGCGTTTTCTTCCGAAGATCGCCTCCGGCGAACACCTCGCCGCCTACGCACTCACCGAAGCGAGCAGCGGCTCCGATGCGCTGGGCTCGATGCGAACGCGGGCGCGCCGCGACGGCGATTCCTATGTCCTCGACGGCCAGAAAATTTGGATAACCAACGGAAGCGTCGCCGATATCGTCTGCGTCTTCGCGGTGACCGATCCGGAGGCGGGAAGCCGCGGTGTCAGCGCCTTCGTCGTGGAGAAGGGCACGCCGGGTTTCTCGGTCGGCAAGAAAGAGCGCAAGATGGGCATCAAAGGCTCGCCGACCGTCGAGTTGATCTTCAACGAATGCCGGGTTCCCGCCGCCAATCGTCTCGGCGAAGAGGGCGAGGGATTCAAGATCGCGATGAAGGTTCTCGATAAATCGCGCCCCGGTATCGCCGCTCAGGCGCTCGGCATCGCCGCAGGCGCGCTCGAGTATGCAACCCAGTATGCGCGCGATCGCGTCGCCTTCGGCAAGCCGATCGGCCAGCACCAAGGCATCGGCTTCATGCTCGCGGATATGAAGACCGAGGTCGAGGCGGCCCGCCTCATGCTCTATGAATCGGCTCGGAAATGCGACGAAGGCGCCCCCGACGTCTCGCTTTGGGCCTCGATGGCGAAGCTCAAGTGCGGCGACGTGGCGATGGCGGTCACTACCGACGCGGTTCAGGTGCTCGGCGGCTTCGGCTACTCCGCCGAATACCCGGTCGAGCGGATGATGCGCGACGCCAAAATCACCCAGATTTACGAAGGAACCCAGCAGATTCAGCGCCTGGTCATCTCGCGCAACTTGGTCGGGAAGGGGCGCTAGGTCGCCTTTGCGAACTAACCGCCCTTCTCAGACGTTGTTAAGGCACGTTAAGAGACGAATTTTCGCAAAAAGGGGGTGAAAGAATGCGCAAACTCCTCGCTGCACTGATCGCGGCGTCCTTCCTCGCAACCGGTACGGCCATGGCCGCCTCGGCGAGCAAGAGCACCACGAAGACCACGACCAAGAAGACGATGGCCAAGAAAGCCACCGCCAAGAAGGCAATGGCGAAGAAAGCTACCGCCAAGAAGGCGATGGCCAAGAAAGCCACCGCCAAGAAGTGGACGGCCAAGAAGGCCACTGCCAAGAAAGCGATGGCCAAGAAGACCACCGCTAAGAAAGCGATGGCTAAGAAAGCCGCCGCCAAGAAGGGCCATAAACCGCCCGTTCATTAATCGATCCACGTTATTATACTCATCTACCTAGGGGCAGGCGCCCCAAAGGCACCGTCGATCGCGACGGTGCCTTTTTACTTACTTTCTTCTACGGGTGCAGCACCGAGCGCCAGTAGATCAGCATCCGCTCCCACAGCGTGCGCCGTTGCATGAGCCCGGCGATCGAATGCGTCTTGCGCGGAAAGAGCATGACGTTGACATCGGTGAGCCCGGCGAGAATCGTCTTCTGCAGGAACGCCACCGTGTTGGCCATGTGAACGTTATCATCGCTCGTGCCGTGCATGATCTGCAGCGGACCGTTGAGGTGCGCGACGTCGAGAAGGTTCGAGTGCGGATGTTTTTGCGGAAGCCCCATGTACCGCTCCGTATAGATCGTGTCGTAGAGGTGCCAATCGGTCACCGGAGCGACCGCGAGCCCGGCAACGAAACGCTTCGAGTGTTCGAGCGCATAGATCGTTTCGTATCCGCCGAAACTCCAACCCCAGATCCCGATGCGTTTGGCATCGACATATGGAAGCGAGGCGAGGTAGCGAGCACCGATGCGCTGCCCGAGCAGCGAACCCGGCCCGAAGTTATGCAGCAGCAGACGCACGTGTTCGTCGTTGTCGATCTGCGAGGCGGGCCCATCGATTGAGAACACGATGATACCCTCCTGTGCCAACAGATCGTGCATCAGTTCCATCGTATAGCCGAAGCCGTTGGTCGTGGTCGGCGCGGCCGGGCCGCCGTACACGTAGACGACGACTGGATACTTGCGGTGCGGATCGAAGTGCGGCGGGCGAATCATCCACGCATCGAGCGGCCCATACTTCGAGGGAACCTCGAAGCGCTGCACCGGAAGCAACTGCGACTGTAATGCGGAATCGGGTGCGGCGAGAACCTGCGGAGCCGCCGACGGCGCGTTCAAGGTCACCGCGGGAACGCGGTTCATCGACGAATAGGTATCGACGAATGCATGCGTCGCCGGCGCGAAGGCGATGCGATGCACGCCGCGCTCCGGCGTGAGGTTCGCGAGCTCTCCATTACGAAGGCCGATCTCGAGCAACGCACGGTTGCGGCGGGTGGGATAATCGGCGTAGACCCATGCATGCTCGCCCTTTCGGCCGACCGCGACTAAGCCGTTGGTAGCGTACTCACTGCCGAGATTGAAGTCGCCGGTTAGGCGACGCAGCTTTCCGCCGCTCTCGCGCAGGTAGAGCGAGCGCAGGTTTGCGCGGTCGAGCACCCAGAGCGACGAGCCATCGGCGAGCCACGTCGGCAGAGCGATCACATCAACCCACGAAGGCGAGCTCTGACGATAGAGCGTCTTCGGCGTCGCCCCGTCTGCGGGTAGCGAATCGACGCGCAACCATTGTTCGCGACGATTCAATATCTCGGCGATGATATCGTCGCTCTTCGGGCGCCACGCAAATGCCGCGATATAGCGATCTTTCGGCGCGGCGTCGTAGAGCACGCGATCGGCCTTCGTTGCAAGGTCGATGACGTGCAGGCTCGCGGCCGGGTTTTTCTCGCCGGCGAGCGGATAGCGTTGATAGCTCACGCGCCCATTCTTGGGCAGAAAATCAGTCAACGGGAAGCGCGTGACACTCCGCTCGTCGAGGCGCAGATAGGCGATCTTCGATCCGTCGGGCGACCAGCGAAAGCCGTGCGAGATACCGAGTTCTTCGGGATAGACCCAATCGAGTTGCCCGTCGAGAATCGCATCCCCCGAACCGCCGTGCGTGATCGCGACGACGGTGGTTTTTACACCGAGATATGCGACGTAAAGGTTCGACTTCTTCGCAAAGGCGATCGCACGGCCGGTCGGCGACCATTGCGGGTCGGATGCAGCGCTTGCAATTTTTTGCAGTGCGTGCGAAGCAAAGGTATAGACGTACAGCGCTCCGCCGGCCTC
>DAHUYY010000077.1 GCA_027306845.1 Vulcanimicrobiota bacterium
AAAGTCTCGCGACGACGCAGATCTATACGAACGTCTCACTGGAACATATGCGACGGAGTTACGAGGAAGCGCACCCGCGCGACCGAAGCGAGGAGCGATGAAGCGAACTCTTCTTCTCCTTGCGGTCCTGCTATCGACCGCTCTCTCCGGCTGTAACGGCAGCGCACCCTACGTGCGCACGGTCGGTGAGTTGCGCCCCGGCATGCGCATGGAACTCCGTGTCGCCGGAGCGCAGGTCGAGGCCTACGCGCCGCTCCCCAAACAACCGACGCAGGCCTACACGATCGAAGCAACCGCCCTGGCCGCGGCGCCACCGCCGCCGAGCATCGTGCCCGACGCGCGCGGCATCGTCGTTAATGCCCCTTCGCGGCTCGCAGATCTTCTCGTACGCGTGCCGCCGGGCGTCGATCTCGTCGTGCGAAGTGCGGGCGGAGATATCGATGTCAGCAATGTCGGCGGTAACGTCGACCTCGCGACGCGTCGCGGCAGCATTCATGCATTGCTCGACGGCTACGCTCGCGCCCGCGTCGGAGTCGGGAATATCACCGTCACCATGGGTGCGCTCGCGTGGCCGGGAACGCTGCATTTCCACGTCGACAAGGGCGACGTCACGCTCTTCGTCGCCGCGAACGCGCATTTTCACGTGCACATGCAGACCGATCGTGGAACGATTTTTACCAACTACGGATTTCGCGGAACCTCGAAAGGAACGAGCGAACGGCTCGACGGGAGCGTCGGCGCTGCGAACGGTCAGGGCATATCGATCGTCGTTCGTCAGGGCAGCATCCGCCTGTTACGGATGATGCCGCAAGCCTAGGCCGCCGACGCTCGTCGGCCGAGCCGAGCGCTACTGTTTGTTTCCGAAAAGCGAGCCGAGCACGTTGCCGATATTGCTCGTCCCACCGACCTGCGTCTGTCCCTCCGCCGCCGGCTCGTGATAGGTCATCGATTGGATGCCGATTCGCCCCGGGCCGTAGAAACGATTCATCTGCAGCGCGAAACCACCGACCGCCGCGCCGAGCGCACCGAGCAGCCCGCCGCCTCCCGAACTCTGTAGCACGCTGACCGTCTCCATCCGCACGTTGGAATCTTTCCAGAGCCAGCCGCCCGGCTCGACATCGAGCGTCTCACCTGCAGCGAGCGTTTTTTCGAAGACGTTTCCATAGCCGTGAATGAGGAGTACGCCCTCGCGCGCGCGCGATACGAATCGATCGATGAAGAGACCGGTTCTTGAAAAAAGGACGTTCGCCAAGCCTTGCTGCCAATAGTAGCTGTATTCGATCTCGCCGGTCGCCAAGAGAAATTGATGCTCGCGCACGTCGACCGACTGCCCCGGTGTCAGCCGCAGGGCGACGATCTGCCCCGGTGCCTCGCGCGAGAACGCAATGTTTCCCGGGCCTTGCGCGGTGGAGATGAATATCTGTAAGCCGGCAAAGAAGCGTTGCGCCGCGTTCTGAAGGCTCATAAAGCCCAGACGGATCTGCGGTGACTTCCAGAGGACGATGTGATGCTCGAAGTAGACCGACTCGACGCTACCGAGTTCGACGTCGACGACCGGGACGAGCTGCCCCTCGATGCGGATCGAGCAGTCGCCGATCTGGATCGTCTGCTTCGGATTATCGGTCTCGGCGACCGGTTCGGTATAGTTGCCGACGGCGGCAGCACTCGCCGCCGGGGCTCCGCAATTCGGACAGAATTTTGCCTGCGCGGGAATCGCGGCTTGGCAGGTTGGGCAATTCATATTGTGAGCGCTCCTTTCCGTGCATGAAGGGCTTCCAAAGATTTCATCAATCGAACGACGGCTTCATTAAACGGCGTTGCGACGCCGGCGCGACGCCCGAGTGCGACCACCGCGCCGTTGAGGTGATCGATCTCGCTCTTGTTTCCTAACTCCAGGTCGAAGGCCATCGAGCTCTTACTCTCCGCTCCAACGGAGATCACTTCGGTGACGTACTGCCACGGATTCGCAAAGGGGAGCGCGATCTTGAGCGCGGCGGCAACGGCTGCCGCTTCTTCTGCCAAGGACTCGGCGAGCCGGGCTGCATTGGGCTCGCGTAGAATCTCACCGGCCGTACAATCGAGAATCGCCGAAAGTGCATTGACGGCGGCGTTCGCTACGAGCTTTCCCCAGAGGTGCGGCTTGATATCGTACACCACTGCCGCGCGAAGTCGGCTTTTCGATAGCAGCGTCGCCACGGCCGCGGCGGTCGCGGCCGACGCACCGGCTGAGCCGATCAGCGTCATTCCTTGCTCGGAACTTCGCACCGCTCCCGGAGCGATCGTCTCGGCCGACTCCGTCGTGACTCCGAGAATCACCGGAACCGCACCGCCGAGTGCGGTCTTAATCGCATCTTCGTTGCCGACGCCGTTCTGAAGCGAGACGATCGCCGTGGTGGGGTTGAGCTCGCCGGCGAACGGTCGCAGCGCGCGAAGCGTGTCGACCGCTTTTACGAAGAGGAAGAGCACATCGGAAGAAAAGAGCTCGCGCGCGCGCTGCGCGATGCGCACCTTGCGCGGCTCCCCATCGTTCACGCGCAATCCCGCGCTCTCGAGCCCCGCGCGCACCGCCTCATTCGATTCCAGAATCGTCACGTCGGCAATTTCGGCGAGATGGCGCCCGAAGAGCGTGCCCATCGAACCGCCGCCGATCAAGCCGATACGCGGGCGCGCCTCGGCATTCTCACGGTGCATCGGTAAACTCGACTCCATAGACGTTCCGGCGCTGGGCGTGGAGAATATCGCGCTCGCCGAAAAAGAGCTTTACCCCCGGGGCGACGCGCAACTTCGTCGAGAGGTCGAGCATCGGCCGAGCGACGTCGTAGAGCTTCGTCGAGAACCCCAGCGTACCGCGCGAGTAATTACCGAGAACGCCGAGCCTCGAGTAGAGGATGCCGCCGCCGAAATAGAGCCCGTGCCCCACGCGCCGCACCGCTGCGAGATCGACCGTCGTCGCCCCGGAGCCCAGATCGTTCGCTCCAAAGAGCACTTGCGTCGGCGAATCGGGCAACAAGCGTAGCGCGATCGAACTATTAGGGCCGCGCGAGGTGCCAAGCAACGGCGAGCCCCCACCAACGTGCTCGGGTGAGTACCCGCTGATGCGTATCTTGGCGGAAAAGAGCGAGAGCCGCTTCGGCAGCGCGTGCCGGTTCGCTGCTGCGCCGTGCCCGCTCCGCGGAGGATGGGTGCGCCCACCGAGCGCGCCGAGTAACGAATTCGCGCGCTGCGACGTCTCGTCGAGGTTTCGAATGGTGTCGCGGAGGCGATGTTGCATTTCGGGGTCTCCGGTGATGCTTTCCAAGTCGGTCGCCATCTTCTTCAGCTTCGAACTCGCATCGGCGATGTTCGTCGTCGTCGCGAGTACGTTGCCCTTAAAAGACGGATCGTTTGCAATACTCGCCACGATCTGCATCGTCGAATTGAGCGCCGTTGCGGTGCCCTGAATCTGTGCCAAGGTCTCATTGAGCCGGTTGGAATTTCCGCGAACTGTTTTATCCAACGTACTCGTCATCGAAACAATGTGGCCGCTGGCAATCGTAAGATTGCTCTGTAAATTGTCGGCGATCGCATTGCTCTGCGCGGCGAGCCGGGCCACGGCATTACTCGCCGTTGCCGTGAGCGCGTTGGTGTTTTCAAGCGTTTGCTGGAGTTCGTCGAGTAATTTCGGTTCGCGTTTGGCGACATCGGCGAGCACGCCGTTGAGCACTTTTAATTGCCCTTGTCCCTCGGCGACCAGGTCGGCGATCGTCGCGGTATTGGTTCCTTGCGGCTGTTCGGAGATCGGCAACACGCCGGGCGCGATCACCTCGGGTTGCTCTCCGGGCTCCGGACGGGGCGGCACGATCAGGAGACTCGGATCGCCGGTGAGCGGAGCTTGAATGAGAAACTTCGACTCGCTCGGGATACGAACCGCCTGCCCGCCTACGTGAGGTTTGATGGCAAGGATCACATCGACCGTCGTATCGGGAAGCAGTTTTATGCTCTCGACCGTCCCGACGGAAACGCCGCTAAAAAAGACCTGTGCGCCCGAATGGAGCCCGGCCGCGGAGCGAAAATGCACGCCGATTCGATAGCCCGCATGTCGCGTACCAAAATCGGTGATCACGTAGAAGAACGCAAAGAGCAAGGCGATCGCCGCCAGCGCAAAGGCTCCTACTTGTGCTTGCTTTGACATTCTAGGGGCTCCCTTCTACACCGGTATCGGCCCAACCTCACTGCCGGTGAGGAACTGCTGAACGAATGGGTTGGTCGAGGTGCGGATTTCCTCGCGCGGACCGTAAGCGATAATCGCCCCCTCGAAGAGCATGGCGACGTAGTCGGCCATGCGGAAGATCGAGTGGAGATCGTGCGATATCACGACGGCGGTTCCGTCGAGTTTCTGGCGGAGGCGAAGAATGGTGTCGGTGATCAGGTTGGTGACGATCGGATCGAGCCCGGTCGTCGGCTCGTCGTAGAGAACGAGTTCCGGGCGCGTGACGATCGCCCGCGCAAAGCCGGCGCGCTTGAGCATGCCGCCCGAGAGTTCGTTCGGCAAGCTATCGTAGATATGCCGGAGGCCGACGCTCTCGAGTGCGTCGTCGACGATATGACGGATCTTCTCGTCGGGTAGAGCTGTATGCTCGCGTAGCGGCAGGCCGACATTCTCGCCGATCGTGAGGCTGTCGAGCAAGGCCGCGAACTGGAATGCAAGGCTGGTTTTTTGCCGGAGGTCGACGAGTTTACGCTCGGGCGTATGGCAGAGATCGTGCCCGTCGACGTAGACGTGCCCGCTCGAGGGTTCGATCAGGCCGTCGAGTAGACGAAGGATCGTCGATTTTCCGGCGCCGGAGAGGCCGACGATACAGGTAATCGCTCCGCGGACGATATCGAGGCTGCAATTCTTCAGAATGACGTGATCGCCGAAGGAGTGCGTCACATCGTCCAATCGCGCGTAGATCGATGCATCCATGGGTTAGTGCGTTCCAAAGAGCAGATAGCTCATGATGAAGTTCGTGCCGAAAATCAGAATAATGGAGATGACGACGGCGCTCGTCGTCGCCCGCCCGACCCCCGCCGCGCCGCCACGCGTCGAAAGCCCTTGGTAGCAACCGACAAAGGCGATAATGCATGCAAAGACCAGCGCCTTCACCAATCCTTTGACGACATCGTCAAACCCGACAGCCTGGCGGGCCGAGGAAATAAACGTCGCGGGATTGATATGCGCGTAGGCCTGCGCGATCCACATGCCGCCGACGATGGAAATAATATCGGCGAAGATCGTCAGCAGCGGCAGCATAATCGCGAGCGCGAGGAGGCGCGGCACGACGAGAAACCGGACCGGCGAGAGCCCCATCGAGCGTAATGCATCGATCTGCTCGGTCACCACCATCGAACCGATCTCGGCGGCGATCGCCGAACCGACGCGCCCCGCCACGACCACCGCGGTCAGCATCGGCCCCAATTCGCGGACCGAGGTGTAGGTAACGGCTCCTCCGACGAGGCTGCCCATTCCGAACTGCACCGCCTGCTGGGCCGATTCGAGCGAGATCACCATGCCGGTAAAGAGCGAGGTGAGCAGGACGATCAGCAACGAGCCGAGCCCCAACTCGTAGCTCTGAATGAAGGTCTCCGCATAGCGAATCTGCGCGTGGACGATCGAACGAATGCTCTCGCCGACGAGCGAAAAAATGCCGCCGAGATACTCGAGAAACGCAATCGTTCCCTCACCGAAGCGTTCGAGTATGCGCATCCCTAGGCCATCGCCTCATCGAGTAGGCCGAGCATCTCGCCGATATTCTCCAAGCGTTTGACGGCTACATTTCGCTCGGCCTGGAAGTTTAGTTGAGCCTGTGCGAGCTCCGATAGGCGCCGGTCGAGATCGCGAAGTTGCGCGCGCGTCTGAACGTCGAAGCCCGCAAAATATCGTCGCAATGCCTTTCGGTACGCTTCTTCAAGAGCTTCGGGCGGATTCTCCGATTCGATCGCTTTTCCGATGCGTTGATGGAGCGATCGCATCGACGGATCGCTAAAGTGAAAGCGATCGGCTCGCTCGTAGAGAGCGCGGAGATCAGCTTCCACGCGTGCCATTCTCGATTGCCTCTTTTTGAATCTCGAAGAGTTCGTGGATTCCCTTCGCTGCCAGCTCCAACATGCGGTCGAGTTCGGGGCGTCCAAACGGCTCGGCCTCGGCGGTGCCCTGCAATTCGACGTACTTACCTGCGTCGGTCATAAAGACGTTCATGTCGACATGCGCGTTACTATCTTCTTCGTAATTGAGATCGAGAATCGGCATCCCATGCACGATCCCTACGCTCACCGCCCCGACCAAGCCCAACATCGGCCATCGCTCGCGCTGAGCGCGCGAGAATCGCTTCGAAAGAGCGATCGAAAGCGCGACGCAGGCTCCGGTCAGCGATGCGGTCCGCGTGCCGCCGTCGGCCTGCAAAACATCGCAGTCGATCGTGATCGTGCGCTCGCCCAGCTTCGTCGTATCGACAACGGCGCGCAGCGAACGGCCGACGATCCTCTGAATCTCGTGCGTACGCCCCCCTTGCCGTCCCTTCGCCGCCTCCCGCGCGGTCCGTTCGCTCGTCGCGCGAGGCAACATCGCATACTCGGCGGTAATCCAGCCGAGCCCTTTGCCCTTCAGCCAGGGCGGGACGCGCTCTTCAATCGTCGCGGCACAGAGCACCCGCGTGCGGCCGACCTCGATGAGCGCCGAGCCTTCGGCGAAATCGAGGGGGTTGGGGGTGATCCGCACGGGGCGTAACTGGTCGAGGGCGCGTCCGTCATTTCTTTGCACGACCTCAGCCTTCGCTATTCGACGGTGACGGTCTTTGCGAGATTCCGCGGCTGGTCGACATCTTTGCCGTCCAAATCGGCGATATGGTACGCCAGGAGCTGGAGCGGGAGAACGTTGACGATCGGAGCGAGCAGTTCGTCGACCCTCGGCACCCAAAAAACGTGGTCCGCGACTGCGGCGGCTTCGTCGTCGCCATGATTAGCTACGACGATCACCGGTGCTTCCCGCGCGCGAGACTCCATGAGGTTTGAAAGCATCTTCTCGCGCACGCGCCCGTGCGTCACGACGCCGATGACCGGCACGCTTGAATCGAGGAGTGCGATCGGGCCATGCTTCATCTCGCCCGCCGCGTAGCCCTCGGCGTGGAGGTAAGCGATCTCTTTGAGCTTCAGCGCGCCCTCCAACGCCGTGGGATAGTTAATGTAACGGCCGAGGAACAGCGCGCTATGCGCTTTACGAATCTTCTTTGCGACCTTGCGAATATCGCCGCTTGCGTTGAGCACGGCATCGACTGCGGCCGGCAGCAGGCGCGTGCCCTCCGCGATCTCGCGCAGCCGTTCGAGCGGCGCGCTCTTACGAAGGCGGGCGAGATAGAGCGCGAACAGCGTCATCGCCGTTACCTGCGCTACATAGGTTTTCGTTGCGGCAACCCCGATCTCGGGGCCGCTACGCGTGAACAGCGTTGCATCGACGACGCGGGTTAAATGCGAACCCAATTTATTGCAGACGCCTAACACCGCGCTCCCTGCCGAACGTGCGACCCGCACCGCTTCGACGGTATCGGCGGTCTCACCCGACTGCGACATCGCAATCGTCAGCGCCGAACCGTCGATGACCGGGTCGCCGTAGCGAAATTCACTCGCTAATTCCATCTCGACCGGAAGCCGAACCAACGAGCGAAGTAAGTACATCCCGACCATACCGGCGTAATATGCCGTTCCGCACCCGGTAATCGCAATTTTTGCAATCGACGAAAGTTTGTCGTCTAAACCATGCAGTTCGTTTTCAAGCCGTACATCGAGTGCGTCGTCGATACGCCCGGCGAGCGTTTCTTTAATAACGTTCGGCTGCTCGAAAATTTCTTTGAGCATGAAATGTTTGAACCCGCCCTTTTCGGCCGAGCTCGCATCCCACGTCACTAAGGAAATTTTACGATCGACGCGGTTCCCGTCGTAGTCGGTGACAACGACGCCGTCGCTCCCTACGACCGCCATCTCGCCCTCTTCGAGAACGATTTCTTTTCGCGTATACGGAAGGATCGCCGGAGTATCCGATGCGACGAACATCTC
>DAHUYY010000078.1:0-2131 GCA_027306845.1 Vulcanimicrobiota bacterium
TTGGAACGAGTGCGGGAAAACGAATTGGTACGCCCTTCGCGGCGAGGGCGGCGCTTTGAGGTTGCACGATGACGCGATGGTGCGGCCCGTCGATCGTGACGCGCGCCGCCGCTAAAAAATCGGAACCGAGGATCACATCGTATCTCGTTCCCTCGAGATCGGAGAGCACGACGTAGGTTGCTTGCGGCAGCGTTGCCGCACCGATTCGTAGCGGCGGAGCGCTGACCAACTCGGTGAGATAATCGCCGATGCCTTGAACTTCGAACGTGCCGGTCGGATGCAAGTGTAAGCGCTCGGCGAGCGTAAGCGTCATCGAGAGGCCGGAATTTCCACTATCGATGAGGCATCGCAGCGGTCGGCCTTCGATGCTGCATGCGACGATCGGCGTCTTGGCGCGCGGATGCCACGGAAGGACGACGGGAGCTGCTGCAAAGGCGATCGTCGGCGGGTGCGGTGCGACGAACGGCGTGCTCTCGATGCGAATCCGATGAAACGTGATGTAAGGTTTCCCGTTGCGGTCGATCTGCGTCGGAAAACGCAGCGCCCCGACGGTGCGGTACGTGGAGAAATCGTAACGGGAGGATCCGATCCGAGCGCTCCGCACCAACGCGTCGGCACCGATGCCCAACGTGAACGGCGGGATGCCGACCGCTCGTATTTCTAACGCATAGCGCGCATGTTTCGTCGGCGGAAGAAGCGCGAGCGAGCCACCGGCCTTGCGAAAGCCACGACGTAAAAATACGTGGGAGAGCGCGAGCAAGAGCGCCGGCTCGCTCGAGGTTAATTGCGGTGCGGTCAGCGGCGTGCCGTTGAGCGTGAGATCGTCGGCATGCGAACCGTGATAGAAACGCCCCAAGCAGAGATCGTTGAGGCAGCGGTGCAAGATCAGACGATCCCCACGAGCATCGATATGCGCGCGCGTGGTCATCGCACCATCACTGATATCGATGACGGCATCGAAATGGGTGGACCAAACCGGGCCGCCGGCAGCGCGCATGCGCTCGCGAAGATCGCCGAGGGGGGTTGTTCGCGCCGAAGGCGACGCCGTGAGGGCGAAAAGAAGGGCCAAGGTCGCGACGGCGAACCGCATGCGGTGATGTTCGAGCTTCTCGATAGCTATCTTCTTGAGAGCGCGCCGGGGAAGGCCGCCGTCGTTGCCGCCCTATTGGCCGAGAAGCCCGGCGGCGAGCACGTGCGCCCATTTATGGAGGGGATCGCTCGCTTGGGCGAGCGTACACCCGATTTAGCGCTGCTCGCCCTTCGGCTGGCGGCGGCGAATCTTCGCGCCGACGACGCGACGGTATTGGCGTTGCGCGATGCATCGCAGCGCGCGCGCTCCGGAGATGCATCGGCGAGGGAGACGTATTTTAAGATTCTTCGGGCCGATGGAACGCCGCCGACACCGTAATGCGTTCTTGGATTATCTAACGTGAAACGCTCCATCTTTCTCCTCTCCGCATTGCTCGCACTCGCACCGAGCGCTCTCGTCGCGCACCCCTCGCGCACGCTGTCGTTCTCGGGCTCGATCGTCGCCATTCACTACCAGCATCCCGGAATCGAGGTTCGGGTCGGCGCGAAGACGATGGCGGTGACGGTGACCCCCAATACCTCGATCCAGCGAGCCGGCGGTTTCGCCACCCTGGCAAGTCTGCGGCTCGGCGATCGCGTCGAGGTGCTGGCGGCCCGCTCCGGGAAGAGCCTCGTAGCGCAATCGATCAGCGCGCACTAACGTCGCGTTCCTCCCTATCAAGAAGGAGCCGTTCTGAGCGAGTTCGTCGACCTAGCAGAGGGTGTTCTTGCGGTTGGATTCCCGGGTTCGGAGCTCGATGAAGCGACCCGCGCCGAGTTCACGCTGCGGGGTTTCGGTGGTTACGTCCTCTTTGCAAGAAATCTGCCGACGGTGGAGCGCGCCCGCGCACTCACCGATGCGCTGCGGGCTCTGCGCCCCGACGAACCGACGCCGGTCCTCGCGATCGACCAAGAGGGAGGCCGCGTAGCGCGCTTACGCGAGGGAGTCGCGGCGATGCCCTCGATGATGGCCGTCGGTGCCGCCGACGATCTCGATCTCGCCCGTCGGAACCCGGCCAGCCATGCCGATCGCCTCGGCGTTGACGGCGCGCCAGTAGTTACG
>DAHUYY010000078.1:2141-7998 GCA_027306845.1 Vulcanimicrobiota bacterium
ACATGCTCCGCATCGGAATGAACCTCGATTTCGCGCCGGTCCTCGATCTCGCCATCGATCGCGCGAGCACCGTTATCGGGACGCGCTCGTTCGGCGATAATCCCGAGCGCGTCGCCGATCTCGCGGGGGCGTTCGCAAGCGGAATGGGGCGTCGCGGCATCGTGCCGACGTTCAAGCATTTTCCCGGGCACGGAAGCACCGCCGTCGATTCGCACATCGCTTTACCGACGATTACCCTTCCGCCCCCGATCCTGCATTTACGCGACCTTGCGCCCTTCTGCGATCTCTTGCCGCATGCACGCGCGGCGATGGTCGCGCATGTCGTCGTCGAAGCCGTCGATCGCGAACGGCCGGCGACGCTCTCGGAGCCCGTGCTGAAGGCGTTATTACGCGAGAGTTGCTCGTTCAACGGTGTCGCTTTCACCGACGATCTGGAGATGGGTGCGCTCGAGCGATTCGGCACGATTCCGGAGCGCGCGGCGACGGCGATTCAGGCCGGTGCCGATTGCGCGCTTATCTGCGAGCAGCTCGACGAGGTAATGCCGGCGGCGCGAGAGATCGCCGCTCGCATTGCGCGCGGCGAGATGCGCGAGTGGCGCTTGCGCGAGGCCGGCATGCGCATGCGCATGCTACGGGCGACGCTCGCCGCGCCGATTCCGCTCGATACTCCCGCACCGTTCCCGAACGTCGGTACGACGATCGCCGCGCGCGCCGTGGTGCGCGTTCGCGGAACGCCGCGCGTGCGAGCCGGCGAAAGTATTCTCGTTCGCTTCGGCGTCGGCGGCGATCTCGGCCCGGCCGCGCTCGGCGCCGAAGAGGCCCCGCAGGTACATCCGGGAGAGCCCGCCTCGGTGGAACGCATGCTTTCTGCGCTGGCGGGCTCCGGGCGGCGCCCCGTACTGCTCTCGTATCGCACGCATCTCGACGCCGCCGCGAACGACGCGATTCGGCGCATCGTCGATCGTTTTCCGGAGAGCATCTTTCTCTCGACGATGGAGCCTTTCGATATCGAAGCGGCGCCGTTCGTCAACCATGCCCTCTGCTGCTTCGGTGACGATGCGCTGCACCTCCACGCCGCTGCCGCCGCGATCTTTGCCGGCGCACCGACGAACGGAAAATTACCGGTTACGCTCGCTCGTGCTTGATCGCTTTCACGAAAGCGACGGCGTGCTGCGCGCGGCACTCGGCCGGCGCTTCACCGCTGCCGTCGCGCGCGTCGAACGGCACGGGCAGGTGGTGTTCGAGCGCGCGTACGGCGAAACGCGCGCCGATCGATACGCTCGGCCGGTGGAGATCGATTCGCGCTTCGATCTCGCATCGCTGACGAAGGTCGTGATTGCGACGGTCGCGCTCGATGCAATCGCGCGTGGATGCTTTGGGCTCGACGAGCGCCTGGTGGCGACGATTCCGGAGTGGGATCCGTTGCCGCAACGCGCGATAACGATGCGCATGCTCCTCGCTCATACCTCGGGAATGCAATCGGGCGCACATTATCGAGCGCTGCGCGATCGTTCCGTTGAAGAGTATGCACTGACCGCCGATCTGCACGCCCCCGTCGGCAGCGGCGTGCTCTACAGCGATCTCGGGTTTATAGCGCTCGGTCTCGCGCTGGCGCGGCGCGAGGCGCGTTCGTTGGAGAGCCTCGTCGCCCGATTGATTGCGCGCCCCGGCCTCGGCTACCGGCCGCGTCGGAGCGATTGGGGAGCGATTCCGGCGACGGAGTGCGATAGCTGGCGCGGCCGCGTCCAGGGACGCGTGCATGACGAAAAAGCCTATCTCTGCGGCGGCGTTGCCGGGCACGCCGGCCTGTTCGGAAGTGCCGCCGACGCGGCGTGGGTCGGCGAACAGTATCTTGCGCCCCACCATGGCCGCGCCTCCGTGCTCGACGAAACGCTCGCGCGCGAGGCGGTGCGCGAGCAGGCCTTCGACCCGACGCTCCGTCGCGCTCTGGGTTGGGCGCTGAAAACACGCGATGATAATTCCTGCGGCCCGGGCTTTTCGCGCGACTCCTTTGGGCATACCGGCTTTACCGGAACCTGCATCTGGGTCGATCCGCAGCGCGATCTTACCGCCGTGTTGCTGACGAACACCGTCTATTTCGGCCGCGAGGACAGCACCGATCTGCGGCGTGCATTTTTTACCGGCGTTACCAACGCGGTGGATCGTTCCGCATGATTGCGTTGGGGATGATGAGCGGCACCTCGCTCGACGGCATCGATTGTGCGCTCGTCGATGTGCGGAGTCGCGGCGAGGGAATGAAGATCGATCTACTCGATGCACGGACATTTGCGTTCGAGGCGGAGGTTGCAGCGATTTTAAATGAGGTCGTTCGCAGAGAGCGCGGCGCTCTCGCTGCAATCGCGCGCCTGCATCGCGCGCTCGGCCTCGCCCACGCCGACGCCGCCGAGCATTTTCTCCGCGGACGCTCCGTCGACTTCGCTGCCATGCATGGCCAAACGATCTTCCACGACGGCGCCGCAGCGCTCACGCTGCAGATCGGTGACCCGTTTGCCCTACGAGAGCGCATCGCCGCCAGCGTCTGTTTCGATTTTCGGAGTGCCGATTGCGCCCTCGGCGGATCGGGGGCGCCGTTGGTTCCGTCGGTTGACGTGCTGCTCTTGGCCGATCCCGGCGAGAAGCGCGTCGCACTCAATTGCGGCGGCATCGCGAACCTCACGTTGCTGCCGATCGCGGCAGAGCTCGACGCGGAGCGCATCGTCGCCTTCGATACCGGCCCCGGCAACATGCTCCTCGATGCGTGGATCGCCGAGGCGAGCGGCGGACGCGAGCGTTTCGACCGCAACGGCGAAACGGCGGCGCGCGGCTCCGTCGATGCATCGTTGCTCGCAGCGATGCTCGAGGATCCCTACTTCGCGCAACCGGGGCCGAAATCAACGGGACGCGAGCGTTTCGGTGAAGCGTTCTTATCGCGCTATCGCGCTGCGTTACAGATGCTCTCGCTCGAAGATGGATTGGCGACGTTGCTTGCGTTGACCGTCGAAAGTATCGCGCAGGCGCTCGAACGTTATCGCTTCGACGATGCACGCATACTCTGCTCGGGCGGCGGCGCGCAAAATAGCCGACTGCTCGCGGCGCTCGGCGAGCGGCTATCGCATGCGCGCGTCGAATCGAGCGACGCGGTTGGGGTACCGGCCGAATCGAAGGAGGCGGTGGCCTTCGCCGTCCTCGGCTACCAAACGCTGCGCGAGCGCACTGCGAACCTGCCGTCGGTAACCGGGGCTCGAAGGCGGAGCGTTCTCGGTGCCGTGGCACCGCACCGGCTCGCGACCTTGCTCGAAAAAATCGCGAAGGAAGAGGCACGATGATTCTTGGGATCGACCTCGGTGGGAGTAAGAGCGTTGCGGTGGCCCGCGACGGCGAACGCAGCGTGCGAGCCGAGGGAGGCCCGGCGAATCCCTCGGCGCTTCCGCTCGATAACGTGCGCGAAGTGCTGCACGCCATGCTGCGCGATCTCGCCATCGCAGAGCGACCCGATGCGATCGTGCTCGGAGCCGCCGGTATTTCGAGACCGGGGGTCGCCGCAGCGCTTGAAGCGAGCCTCCGCGAGCTCTATCCGCACGCGCGCATCATCTGCACGAGCGATCTGGAGATCGCATTGCGGGCGGCGACGCCGACCGGCGATGGGGCGGTGCTGGTGGTCGGAACGGGAAGTGGAGTCTACGGCGAGAGTGGCGAGCAGCGCGTCGCGCTCGGCGGCGGCGGTTACCTCCTCGGCGATGAAGGTGCGGGCTTCGCGCTCGGTGGAGCGGCCGCGCGCCTCTTGCTGCGTTCGTACGAAGGGCGCGCACCGCGCGACCCGTGGCTATCGCAGATCGAACGGGCACTCGATTGTTCCGACCGCGAAACGCTCTTCTCAGCGATCTATCGCACGCCGGTTCCCGTCGCGCCGATCGCCGCGCTCGCACCGCTCGTGCTTGCCGCGGCCGACACCGGCGAGCGATCGGCGGTAAAGATCGTCCAGGGCGCGGCACTCGAGCTCGCCGATCTCGTGCGCGCGCTCTTGCGTCGGCTCGATGCGTTGCAACGCCCATTTTCACTCGCGCTCTGCGGCGGACTGGTGCGCAAAAATTCTTTGCTGACCTTCCTTTTTGAAACGCGTCTCTCGAATGAGGCGCCGTTCCTAACGATACAAAAATTCGCGGGCGAGCCGGTTGAAGGAGCGCTGGTATTAGCGGAGCGCGCGAACGCAAAACGATGAGCGAAGAACTTCCCGCTACCGAAGCGTTCTCGCAACGCGATGCACTGGAGCGTTTGGATATCGCCGATTGCGTCGCCGAGATCGTCGGCGTCCAGGCGCGCGCGCTCGAAGCAGTTGCAGCGGCCCGCGATGCGATTGCGGCCGCCGCTCGTGCAGCAGCCGAAGCGATGGCGAAGGGGGCGACCTGGCATACGATCGGCGCCGGAAGCAGTGGGCGCCTCGCTGCGCTCGATGCCGTGGAGTTGCATCCGACCTTCGGGCTCGATCCTCGCCGCATTTGCATTCACCTAGCAGGCGGAGCGGCCGCCTTTCTCGGCGCGATCGAAGGTGCCGAGGATGACGGAGCGGCGGGTGCGCGCGATGCCGCGTGCGTGAACGCCGGTGACGTTGCCGTCGGGCTCTCGGCGAGTGGCCGGGCGCCCTATGTCGTGGCGGCGTTGCGAGCGGCGCGAGCGCGCGGTGCGCTCGCAATCGCCGTTGCGAACGATCGCAATGCGCCGCTCTTCGCCGAGGCCGATTGCGCCGTCTTTCTCGCCACCGGGCCGGAGCCGATCGCCGGTTCGACGCGCCTGATCGCAGGAACGGCGCAGAAGATCGCGCTCAATGCGCTCTCGACTGCGGTGATGGTGGCGTTGGGAACAACGTACGAGAACATGATGGTCGATCTCGTCGTTACCAACGAAAAATTGCGCAACCGCGCCGAACGAATCGTGATGCAGGTGGTGCCCTGTCGGCGCGAACGCGCGCGCGCGCTCCTTGACGATGCGTCGGGTTCGGTAAAAACGGCGATTGCGATGGCCTGGCTCGAAACCGATGCACGTGGCGCGCACGATGCGCTCGCGCGGAACGGCGGGCGATTGCGCGGCCTCCGGTGACGAGCGCGTCCCGTCGCCTTTGCGCGATGCTCGTTTTTGTCTTTGCGTGCGGCGGCATCGCACGCGCGGCGAACGCCCCGGTACTCTTCGTGCCGCTCGACGACCGCCCGGTGACGCGGCAACTTCCCGAGATGCTCGGAGCGATCTCCGGCGTGCGCGTGCTCGAACCGCAGCGCGATCTTCTCGGTAACTATCTGCGCGCAGGCGATCCGGCTGCGATCGGGCGCTGGCTCGATCGTGAGAGCGCCGAACGCGATTTCGGTAGTGCGGTGATCTCCACCGATATGCTCGCCTACGGCGGATTGGTCGCTTCGCGAATTCCGGGCCCCGACTACACGACCGCGTTCCTGCGCCTTAACCCGATCCGACGCCTCCACGAACGAGATCCGCGCGCGTGGGTCGCGGCCTTTGCAACCGTCGTGCGCCTCGCGCCGACCGGCGTTCCGCCGATCGGCGATGCGACGCACTTTTTTGCCGCCTATCCGATCTGGACGTACATTCAGCGCTACGCAAACCTTCCCGACCCGTTGCCGGAGCGCGATGAAGCGTATGCCGCACGTTTGCGCGCGCTCGCCGGGCCGGCACTCGAGGAGTATCTCGCGGTACGCGCTCGCAACCTCGCGGTCGATCGCGCGCTCCTGCTTGCGACCGCCGCCGGCACGATCGATCGCCTCGTCATCGGGCAGGACGATGCGGGCGTCGTCGGTCTCCACGTTCCCGAGATCGCGCAACTCGAAACGATGGAGCGGCTCGATCTCTCGTC
>DAHUYY010000079.1 GCA_027306845.1 Vulcanimicrobiota bacterium
GCCGACGCTGTTTTGGATGCTTCCAATGAGCGGAAACGAAAGATGTTCGTCGCGGTCGCCGTTCATCGCCTCTCTCCTACCTCAAAATGATCCCAACCACATCGATCGACGGGAATCGTACCCCCGCTTCTCCGCCAGCGGACTCCGGCCTGCGCATCGCAACGCCCGACGGCAACGAGCGTTCCTCCGAAACGTTTGCGAAATCGTGCTTGAAGGTGCGCGAACGCCGGCGTCGCGATCGCCACGATCAGTTCGTAATCCTCGCCGCCGGCGAGCGCGAGTTCCTCGGCGTCCTCGCCGGTCGCTCGCGCGAGCGCCGCCATCTCCGGCGCGACGGGAATATGGTCGAGAAGAATCCCGAGCCCCGACCTCTCCGCCATGCGCGCACAGTCGCGGCCGAGACCGTCGGAGCAATCCATCATCGCACGGACGTGCGCGCTGCGAGCGAGCCACCGCCCCTCCGGGAGCCGAGCGCGCGCGAGTTCGTAGGCATCGAGCGCCGAACGACGCAGCCGATCTTCGAGCAGCTGCGGATCGGCGAGGGCGCGCAGCCCCGCCGCACTCGAGCCGAGCGCTCCGGTAACGGCGATCGTGTCACCGATGCGGGCTCCACTGCGAAGCTTGGCATGCGAGGAACGCACCTCGCCGAGCACGGTCACCGCAAGGGAGAGCACCGGCGAGGCGGTGCAATCGCCCCCGGCGACGGCGAAACGGAATGCGTTGGCCACCCGCGCGATGCCGCGATAGAGCAACCGCACGTCGTCGAGCGTCATATCGGCCGGGATGCCGAGCGCGATGGTCGCCAGACGCGGACGCGCTCCCATAGCGGCAAGGTCGCTGAGGCTCGCATGCATCGCGCGCGCGCCGATGCGGTCGAGTGCGGTGAGGGCGCGCTGAAAATGTATCCCGTCGACGAATGCGTCGGTACTGATCGCACTGCGGTCGCTTCTCGACGGCTGCCAAAGCGCGGCGTCATCGCCGATGCCGAGGTCGATACGCGGAGCGATCGCCGCGCCGAGCTCTTCGCGAATCGCTGCGATCGCCGCGTTCTCCGAGAACCCCATACGCTACGTCGCGAGCAGCGCGCGCAAGTTGCGAAGTTCTGCACCCGGATCGGCGGCCTCGAAGATCGCCGAACCCATTACTGCGATCTCGGCACCGGCGGCGGCGACCAGCGGCAGCGTCCGGGCGTTGATTCCCCCATCTACCTCGATCTCGCAGCGCGGATTTCGTTCCGCGACGAGCGCACGCGCTTCGCGAATCTTCGCGAGGGATCGTTCCAAGAAGCTCTGCCCGCCGAAACCGGGATTCACGCTCATAATCAGGATGAGGTCGCAGTCTTGGACGATATCGACGAGCGCGCTGACCGGCGTCTGCGGGTCGAGCGCGATGCCGGCCTTCACGCCGAGGCTTCGCAGGTGCGCGAGCAATCGCTGCGCGTGCGGTGTCGCCTCGATGTGGAAGGTGACGATATTTGCTCCCGCTGCAACGAAGGATTCGACGTAGCGCTCCGGTTCGACGATCATTAAATGTGCATCGAACGGCAGCGTCGTTAAAGCCCGCAGATCGCCGATGATCTTCGGTCCCCAGGTGATATTGGGAACGAAGCGTCCATCCATCACGTCGAGGTGCAAATAATCGGCCCCCGCATCGACCACGGCGGAGATCTCTTCGGCTATCCGAGCGAAGTTTGCCGAAAGGAGCGAGGGTGCAAATTTCATCCCACCGCCAGCTCTTCCAACGCAGCCTCGCTGACATCGAGGTTCATAAAGACGCGAACGATATCGGGATGCTCTTCCAATGCATCGAAAAAGGAGAGCGCCTGACCGAGCGCTTCGCCCTCCAATGCAATCGGGCTCTTCGCCCGCACTCCGAGGTAGGCGTCGCGCAGGGTAAATCCGGCGGCACTGAGTGCTTCGCGAACGCTGCGAAGCGCCTCGATCTCGCAGAAGAGCGTCGCAGTGGGCTCGCCGAATTCGATATCGATCACGCCCTCGATGAGCGCGCGTTCGAGGAATCCGTCCTCATCGAAACCGGCCGCATCGACCTCGATGATTCCCAGGCGGTCGAACATCCAACCGACGCTCCCCGTCTCACCGAGGACGCCCTTATGTTTCTGAAAGAGAAAGCGTAACTCGCCGGCGGTGCGATTGCGATTGTCGGTCGCCGCATCGGCGATAACGGCAAGCCCATGCGGGCCATGCCCTTCGTAACGAATCTCTTCGATCTCGCGTTCGTTCCCCGAACCGCTGCCGCGCGCCACTGCGCGCGCGATGTTTTCGCGCGGCATATTGTTGGCACGCGCCTTCTCCATCGCCATCTTCAGACGATAGTTGGCCTCGGGGTCGGGCGAGCCGCCACGCACGGCAAGGATAATCTCCTTGCTGAGCTTCGTGAAGAGCGCGCCCCGCTGTGCATCGACTTTGCCTTTACGCAGGCGGATGTTATGCCATTTGCTATGACCGGACATACCCTAGGGCTTCGCCCTCGCCCCTCCCGCTACCCCGGCCCGATGATCCATTTCGAGAACCACATGCGCGCGTGCCAGGCGTTCCAGGTGATCGGCGTCGCCGAGAGGATCGGAAAGAAGTAGATGAACCCGGCGATGACGAGCACGACGTAGGCGCCGACGAGCCCGCGCGCAACGAACTTCTTGCTCTCCTCCTGCCGATCGCCCCATTGCCAGAGCCGCTGCAGGACGATGGCGTTGCAAATACAGAGGAGCGGAATATCGACGTAATAGTGATACTCGAAGGCGATACGCGGCGAGAGCGACCACGGCAACCATTGCAGGAGGTAGTCAAGCACCAGCAGGGCATACCCTTTATGTCTTTCTCGCCAGGCAAGGACGCCGACGATTGGTATCGCCAGCAAGCCGAACCAGAGAATAAACGGGTTCGGCATCGAGGTGATTTCGCGGACGCAGCAGCCGTTCGGATCGGCCGGATTTCTCCGCAGGTCCTTGTAGTAATAGGCGACCGGAACCATATCGAGCGGCCATTCCCAGAACTTTGAAGAGTACGGATGGGTCGCCTTGAGATGGTCGTGATATTCGAACATCGTGTATTGGCGATAGACGACGTCATTGAAATTATGTATTTCGTTGACCGATTTCGCATTTCTCGCGATATCGGGCACCCATGCCAACATGTACACGGTCATACTAATAAAAACGATCGAGAGCAGCGCAACATCGAGCCGGAAGCCGCGCGGATTCCCCCATAACGCGATCTTCTTTTTCCAGAAGCGCTGCGAGGCAACGAGGATCAGCACTAACCAACTGACGCCGAAGCCCATGACGCCGTACCATTTACTGGCGATCAGACATCCCAAGGCGACGGTGAAG
The DNA here is from genome assembly GCA_027306845.1 of Vulcanimicrobiota bacterium. Taxonomy (GTDB): domain Bacteria; phylum Vulcanimicrobiota; class Vulcanimicrobiia; order Vulcanimicrobiales; family Vulcanimicrobiaceae; genus JABEUX01. The sequence continues at coordinate 3,347 of DAHUYY010000079.1, forward strand.
GCGATCAGCCAGAGCCCGGCACTGCGCCCGTCTTCGCGCTCGCCGGCTTCGCTCTCGATGCGATTCTCTCGATAGGTAACCGCTCCGTCGGGAGTCGCGTAATGCACGCTGCCGTCGCGGCGATATTCGAATTCTACTCCCGGCTCGATCTGAGCGATGAGATTGCCGTTCCGTGCGGTTGTCTGCGCGCCGCGCACCGGCGTTTTGCTTCCCGGGTCGATGCGACCGCCGTCGAATGTGGTGACGCGCACGCCGTCAGGGCCGATGAGGGCAAACGAGCCGTCGGGAAAGCTGCGCTCGGTGAGGCCGTCACCGAACATCTTCGGGAGCACGATCAGACGCGCGATGAGGTAGAGCCCAACGGCGACGTAGAGCGCGATAAGGACCTCCGCGATCGTCGTCACGGTAGCGTTTGCCATCGGGTTGAGCTTCGTGAAGACGACGCCGTAGAACAGGCCGAAGAGCGAACCGATCCCTAGCGATATCGCAATCGTCGTCGGATAGGCCAACCACGGCAGATCGACGTGACGGCGTTCGTTGACTTGAGATGCGATCCAGAAGCGATAGAACGCATAGACGGCTGCGACCGAGAAGACGATGACGATCCCTTCGGGCGTTGCGATGCGCGATTGCACGTAATGCATGCCGTCGAAGAGAAAGAGCGTCGTGGCGATCGTTGCAAAGAGCGTCGAACGCGTGACGCGCCGCGCGAATGCATAGACGATGGGGATGACCAACGCACCGAACAGTACGTCGACGAAGCGCCATCCGTGCGCGTTATCTCCGCGCGGTAAGCCGCCGAAGAGCCAGGTGGAGGCGGTGATGAGCAACTTCGTGAGCGGCGGATGCGTGTTTTCGTAGATGCGGACGTTACGCAGATACTCTTCTGCGGCGCGAGCGAAATAGATCTCGTCGAAGATCTTCTCGCCGGGCTTCCAATAGTTGACGAACGAGAGCACGAAGCTCGCGACGGTCAGCGCAGCCGAAATGAGATAGTCGAGCGGCCAGGCGAGGGCTGCTAACCCGTTGCGCGGCGCGAACCACTTGCGCGCCCCTCGAGCGAACCACGCTTTGATCGCCTCGACGGTAGGATCGACGTCGCGCTTCCCGGGCTCGCTCTCACCGGAGATCGAGAGAAAACCGTAGCTCAGGGCGAAGAACGTCAGAACGGCGATGAGCGAGAGCGGATGGGTGACCGTCGGCCACAGATTCATCGCATCGAGCCCGGCCGTGTGATTGGTAACGACGGTAAGATAAGCGAAGGCGTACTTGAGGTTTACGAACAGGACGACCGAAAGAACGACCGCTCCCCAGATATAGCGCCGAGCAACGCCGATAGCGGCGATGCAAAAAAGCACGCCGTCAAAGCTGTAGCGCTCGTGCATCCGCGTGGCGAGCATATAAAACGCGAGTAGGGCGATCGCCGAGGCCTCGAGGAGCGCTCCCTCGCTGCGTTCCTGGAGATAGCGCCACGTCGCCAGTGCCGTCGCAGCAACGACGAGCCCGATTCCCCACATCCCCTGCGGTATACCGAAGATCGTTGCGGAGTCCGACTGCCAGAAAGGTGCGGTGATCGTCCACAGATTCATCGCATTGGCGGAATTGACCGGATAGACGCTCGCGCCGAACTGGTAGCGTTCGTAGAGCCACGCAAAGACCGAGAGCGGATCGAGCGCGGGATGAAACGGTAGCGCGAGCAGCCACGCCAAGCCGAACGCAGCGAGAATTCCCACACCCGCAGCCCGAAGGCTCGTCGCGCGCCAACGCGTTCCGACAAAGGCATAGGCGATCAGCAACGGTGCAAGCACGGCAGCCTGCGGCTTTACGAGCAACGAAAACGAAAACGCCGTCCACGCCAACAGCGACCACCGCAACGTGCCGCTCTCATCGTCGCCGCTGCGCAGGATGGAATAGATCGCCAGCAGCGCAAAGAACGCTGCCACGGCGTCGACCTGCCCCCAGACCGCCGAGATAAAGATCGTTGCCGGGTTCAAAACGTAGAGCGCAGCGGCGAGTAACCCGAAGGCCTTCCCGGCGAAGCGCGTCACCAGCGCGTAGAGTAACGCGCCGATCGCGAGATCGGCGACGATGCCGGGTATCTTCACGAGAAGATCGAGGATCGCGTAGCCTGCATCGCGAGCGGCGAAGAGATGCATCCACAGCACGCCGATGACGCGCAAGATATAGAAATAGCCGGGTGGATAATCGGCGAAACCGGCGACGCCGTAGAACTGCGAGAGCGGATGCGATGCAAGCGTGATCGCCCAGGAGGCAAAAGCTGCAATATCGTTCGAGAAGCCGTTCTCGCGGATGAACAGGAGCCGGATTCCAAGCCCGAGCGCAAGGAGGAGGTAGAGGAGCGGTCGAGCGATGGGCTCGATCCGATCGCGGAGCGGGGAAGAGCGAGTAGTCACGCGGTCGATGGTCCTTTCCTAGCGCAGGGAATCGGCGGCGAACCGATAGAGATCGTTATCGCCGAAACGTTGCAGTGTGTCGAGGCGTTCTGCTATGGCACGTTCGCATGCCGACCGGGCTGCGAGTTCGTCAAGAGCGTTCCGAACCGCTTCTACCTCATCCCTGTCGAGGCTGCGGCCGCTTGCATACATCGAGGCTATCGTACTGCGGGCTGCACTATCGGGCTGCGAGAGCGCCCACACGATTGGGAAGCTCCACTTGCGCCGCGCGAGGTCGCCGGCACTCCGTTTTCCGGTCGCGCTTTCATCGCCCCAGACGCCGAGGATATCGTCGCGAATCTGAAACGCCATTCCGTATTCGCGCCCGAAACCGCGGGCTCGCTCGACGGTCGCCGCATCGGCGTCGGCGCAGATCGCCCCCAATGCAGATGCCGCACCGAAGAGTGCCGAGGTCTTTCCGGCGATCATCTCGATGTATTCCTCGAACGTGACGGCGGCGCGCGATTCAAACGCGAGATCGAGCGCCTGCCCGTTGCACATTTCGCGATGTGCCTCGTGGAGCATCTGCACCGCAGCGAGCGCACGCGAAGCCCCGAGCTCGCGCTCGCTGCGAGCGAGGGCGAGAAAACTGATCGCGCACATCGCATCGCCGGCATTGATCGCCTGCGCGACGCCGTATCGCGCCCAGAGGGTCGGGCGGCCGTGCCGAAGTTCGTCGCGGTCTTCGATATCGTCGTGAACCAACGAATAGTTATGAAGAATTTCGATGGCCACGGCGGCGTCGAGTGCGCTTGGGATCTTCGCTCCCAGTTGGAACGCGAAACGGAAGAGCAGTTGCGGGCGCAGCCGTTTCCCCCGACGTGCCGGCCCGAAGGTACCGAAACCAAAATGGTAGTCGATCGCTTCGCGCAAGAGCGCGCACGAACGATGCTCGCCGGCCCGCTCTACGAGCCGCGACTCGAATGCGGCGAGCGCATCGTCGAGCAGCGCCGCGCTCATGCGGCCTCGGCGCGGAGCGCACGAATCGCCGCCATCACGCGCTGCGCGAACGGCTCGATCTCCGAACGGGCGAGACCGTTCGCGCAAGCATCGCGGATCGGCTCGCCGTAGACGACCGTAACCGGGGCGAAACTCCGCGCGCGATCGGTGCCGACGATACAGGCCGGAACGACCGGCGCTCGCCCGAGCGAGGCGAGCATCGCGACCCCCAATTGAATCGGGGCCTCGCCGGTTATATTTCTCGTTCCCTCAGGAAAGATCGCGAGTGCTTTCCCTTCCCGCAGCACCTCGACCGAGCGCCGAATCGCGCTCATGGGATTTCCGCTCCGCTCTACCGGAAACGCGCCGACCGCAGCGATCGCCGCGCCGAGGAGGGGGACCGAGAAGAGCTCGCGTTTCGCCATGTAGTGCAGCATGCGCGGGAGATAGATGCCCAGCGCCGGAGGGTCGAGGTACGAAATGTGATTCGCCGCGACGATGAGCGGCCCATGAAGCGGAACGCGTTCGACGCCGATCGCACGCACTCGCCACGGCAGCAGTGCGAGGCGACAGATCCCCCGACCGAATCGATAGAAGCGCGTCATACGGCGGCACGTGCGAGGGCGGCGATTTTCGCGACAACCTCATCGATACCGAGATCGCTTGAATCGACGACGTGCGCGTCGGCGGGAATCTGCAAGGGAGAGTTCGCGCGCGACTCGTCGAGCCGATCGCGCTCCTCGAGCTCCGTATAGAGTGCGTGTGCATCGATCGCCGTACCGGAGCGCGCGAATTGTTCGCGCCGCCGCTGAACGCGCGCGCCGATACTCGCAGTGAGAAAGACTTTGACCTGCGCGTCGGGCAGCACCACGGTGCCGATATCTCGTCCGGCCATAATGACCGGGCCAAGTTCGGCGATCCGGCGCTGTTTGGCGACCATCCGTTCGCGAACTTTCGGATGCGCCGCGATCGTCGAAACGACGACGCTCGTCGCGTTCGCTTGCAGGTCCGCTTCGGAGAGCGTCTCGCCTCCGGCGAGCACTGCAAAACCCATCGGCGAGCTCGCATCGAGACGGACGTCGATGGGACGGACCTCGAGCAAGCGTAAGAGCGCCGGCTCGTTGTCGGCATCGACCCGTTCGCGCAGAGAGAGCACTGCTAGCGCGCGGTACATCGCACCGGTGTCGAGGT
>DAHUYY010000007.1 GCA_027306845.1 Vulcanimicrobiota bacterium
AAACGGCGACGATCCGCAGAGTCAGGATACCGGTCCCGGAGCGTTTTGCATCACCACCTCGCGTTGAAAGGACCGGGTATGCACGCTTCTTTTCGTGCTGTTTCGCGCACGGCGTTGTGCGCGCTTTTTCTCTTCTCCTCGGCGACGATCGCTCGCGCCGCGGTTCCGACTCCCCAACCCTCGGCAACCCCGTTGCCGACGATCGTGCGAGTCGTCACCGCCGATCGCGCGACCGAACCACTCACGGAGGCCGTCCGTTCGACCTACATCATCACGCGCTCCGAGATCGTCAAGCGTGGATGGACGAGCGTCGCTCAAGCGCTCTCTTCGATCCCCGGCGCTGTCGTCACGCGTTACGGCCCCGGCGAAGGCGCCTCGATTACGTTGCGCGGAGCAACGGCAGATGAGACGTTGGTGCTTCTCGACGGCACGCCGTTACGCGGCATGCAACTTGGCGCACCCGATCTCTCGACGGTCTCTACCGCAGGGGTCGAACGCATCGAAGTCGTCGAAGGCGGCGGCTCGACACTCTTCGGCTCCGGCGCGATCGGCGGCGTGATCGACATCATCACCGCACCGCGGCGCCAAACGCGCCTCGATCTTACAACGGGCTCCTTCGGAACGAACGACCTTCGCATCGATCTGCCCTATGTGAGCCTCGAGCGCTACGTCGCCGCAAACGCTTATACGCTTCCCGACGGCACGAGCCGCACCAATGCCGACGTCGAACGCTCGACGCTTCGAAGCGATTTCACCCATCGGTTCGGCGCGATCGACGCTCGCTTCAATCTCGGCATCACCTCGCAGCATCTCGGCGTTCCGGGAAATTACGGCAACTACACGCCGACTTCGCGGCAAGATACCGTCGATAGCTATCTGCACGGCCGCTTCGCATACCGCCGCGCGCAGAGCGAGAGCATCGCGCAGATCGCCGCCTCGACGGATGCACTCGCTTATACCTCGTGTATCGGTGCCGGTTGCCAGACCGTCTCGCGCTACGCAGCGACGAGTTTCAACCTGCGCAACATCGTCCATGCTGCCAACGCCGATCTGCTCTACGGCATCGATCTCTCACGCGGCACCTCGCTGATCGATAACACTCCCAGCGGCGTCGCTGCGCCGAGCGTCTCGCAGAGCGCGCTCTACGCACAAGAGCACTGGTTCTCAGGGAAAAACAACTCCTATTACATCGGAATTCGCGGCGAACGTGACGGAACGGCGGGAAATTCGCTCTCACCGTCGATCGGCGGTCGATTCGCGCTCGGCGGCGACACGCTGTTGCGTGCCAATTTCGCGACGGCGTTTCGGGCTCCGACGATCTTCGAACTCTACTACCCGTGCCCCGCGGCCTTTCCGTGCTCGAACCCACACCTACAACCCGAGCGCGCGCGCGTCGCCGACCTCACGCTCTCGAACGACCGCGTGCTCGGAGGCACTGCGCTTACGTTCTTCGACACGCGCGCCAACAATCTCATCGTCTTCGCGCCGCCGCTCTTTATCCCCGAGAACGTCGACCAGGCCTCGTTACAGGGGCTCACCGTCACCGCGAAAACACGACGACTCCACGGCATCGGGGTAAACGCATCGCTTACCGATCTCTACCGCGCACTCGATCTCACCACCAACGCCCGCAGTTACGGGCGCGGCCCGGTGATCTCGTCGCGCCTAACGCTCGACTATCGCTCGGCAAACCCCACGCTCCCGGGGCTCCGTTCGTGGGGAATAACGGCGAGCACCGCGGGCCTACGGAACGACCCCGCAAACGAGATCTACTACGACGCAAACGGCAACCCGCACCCGAACCCGCTCTTCGCACAAGCGGCTGCCTATACCGATCTCTCGGCGTACCTCCGCTTTCGCGTCGCGCACCATGCAACGATAACCCTGCGCGGCGAGAACCTCGGCAACGAACGGTACGCCCAACTCTCCGGCTATCCGATGCCCGGTCGCAGCTTCTCGGTCGAATTTTCGACCAGGTAACGCGCAGGTGCTCTACCGACGGCTCCTCCCTCCACTCGCAGCGCTCATCGCTGCGGGTGTTGGGCTCGCCGTCGGTGGCGACGCGCTACCGCTTTCGCAGGTGATGCATGCGCTCGCGAATCCGCATGCACGCGACGTCGCACATACGATTTTGTGGCAGCTCCGTCTGCCGCGCGTCCTTTGCGCAGCGCTCGTCGGCGCCGCGCTCGCGCTGGCGGGCGTGCAATTGCAGGGAATGCTGCGCAATCCGCTCGTCGATCCCTATCTCATCGGTACGAGCGCCGGCGCCGCCGTCGCAATCGCCGTCGCGCTCGCCTTCGGTATCGCACTCTCGTTTCTCCCCGCACTCGGTTTTCTCGGTGGTCTCGGAGCATCGTTACTCGTCGCCGCACTCGCACGGCGCGGCGGAGGAATCGATGCGACGCGTCTTATCCTCGCGGGGGTCGCGATCTCTGCGTTGCTCGCCGCTTCGGTCGCGCTGCTCAGCGTGCTCGCACGCAGTGTTTCGTTCCAACTGACTCTGCAAGCGTGGCTCGTCGGCAGTCTCGCAGGGCGCGGTTGGAGCGATCTTCGCTTCGCCGTTCCATATGCGGTCGTGGGTGCGATCGTCGCGATCGGCAACATCCGCGCGCTCGATGCGCTGCGCATCGGTGATGTGCGCGCTCGCGGCATCGGGTTGGATATCGAACGCGCGCAATGGTCGATACTCGGCTCGGCAACGCTCCTCACCGCGGCTGCAGTATCGTTAGCCGGAATGGTCGGCTTCGTCGGGCTGATCGTTCCCCACCTCGCGCGCCGAATCGTCGGCAGCGATGCGCGAGCGCTCTTGCCGGCGAGCGCGTTTCTCGGTGCGGCGATGGCGATCGCCGCCGATGCAATCGCGCGCTCCATCATCGCGCCGCGCGAACTTCCCCTCGGCATCGTCCTGGCTTTCGCCGGGATTCCGATTTTCATCATCATCTATCTCCGCCGCGAGCAACGCCGATGATTCGCGCGCGCGGCGTTACGCTACAGCGTGGGGGAAGACGCGTACTCGCCGGAATCGATTTCGATCTCCGCCCCGGTGAATTCGTCGCGCTCCTCGGCCCCAACGGCGTCGGGAAAACAACGCTGCTCCGCGCGTGCGCCGGCTTCGACGTACCGGCGGCCGGCAGCATCGATCTCGACGGCACGCCGATTCATCGCCTCGCCGTCGCGCAACGCGCACGACACATCGCGATGCTCTCATCCGACGAACTCCTCGCCGACGAACTACGCGTCCGCGACGTCGTGGCAATCGGCCGCTTTCCCCATCGCCCGTGGTGGAGGTTCTCCGCAACCGAAGAGGACGAACGCGCGATAGCAACCGCCGTCGCCGCAACCCATATCGAAGAGTATCTCGATCGAATTTTTACCCATCTCAGCAGCGGAGAGCAGCAGCGCGTGTGGATCGCGATGGCGCTCGCTCAGGGCGCCCCGCTCCTTCTGCTTGACGAACCGACGACGCATCTCGACGTGCGCGTCGCCCACAACGTGTTAGCGCTCTTACGCGAACGAACGAAGACGGGGACGAGCGTTCTCTGCGTTCTCCACGACATCAACGAAGCCGCCGCGGTCGCCGACCGAATCGCGCTCTTGGGATGCGGGCGCATGCTCGCGCTCGCGCCTCCGGCCGAAGTACTCGCAAGCCCGCTCCTCGATGAAGCCTACGGCATCGCCATGCATCGGGCTCGTACCGAGGACGGCCGCACGATCGTCGTCCCGGCCCCATCTCATCCCGAGTAGCGGGCTACCCCATGTCATCCCGAGTAGCCGTCGAAGACGGCGTATCGAGGGAGCGCGCAGCTCGCTACGGCGTGAAACTCCCTACCCGTCCTGCATTTCGGGAACGTGAATGCGGAACGCAAGAATTGCGACGTCGTCGCGTAGACGTCCGCCGCAACGCTCGCGAATGCGCTCGACGATATAATCGGCGAGTGGCTGGGGCTCCTGCGGGCCGACGGCAACGATCGCCATCGCCCCCTCTTCCCCGAGTAAATCGCCCTCTTTATTGCGCGCTTCGGTCAGTCCGTCGGTCGCAAGCACCAGAGAATCGCCATCGTCGAAAATGACGGTCTTCGTTTCATACGGTTCGAGCAACACCCCAATAACCGGTCCGGTAACGCTTAACTGATGCACGTCCGGCCCGTGCCGTACGAATGCGGAATCGTGCCCGGCGCTCGCATAGGTGAGCTCGCCCTTTGCCGTGTCGAGAATGCCGACGAACATCGAAACAAAGAGATACGGATTCTCGACGGTCTGACCGAATGCGACGTTGAATTCGCTTAAAATCTGTGCGGGGTCGCGACGACGCAGAGCGATTCCGCGAACGGTGAACTTCACGAATGCGGTGATAACCGCCGCGTCGACACCCTTCCCGCTTACATCCGCGATCAGTACGAGCGCAAGATCGTTCGATAACCGGTAAACGTCGAAGAGATCGCCGCCGACCGCGGCATGTGCATCGGCCGACTTATACGCGCTCCCGATTTCACAGTTCGGAAGCGGCACGTGGCTGCTAATGAAGGCGCGCTGGAGAATCTTTGTGACGGTGCGTTCGTCGGCGAGTTGCCGATAGAGACGGGCGCTGTAGAGATTGACGCCGAGCGCCAAGGCACCAAACGCCAAAAGCCAGAGAGAACGAAGATAGATCGCCGAATCGATCGTCGCTTTCATTTGCGCGTCGAGGAGATCCTCACGACGAGCGAGATCGAGCGTGACGCTCCGTTCGTAATTTCCTTCGACCTCTGAAAGAATGCGAATCGACTCTTCAATTTCATCGGTAGGCGCCAGCTGCCCGGCGAACATCGGCTCGGCAATCTGTTGCCGAAGCACGCGGTCGACGCCGCGGTAAAGGCGCAGTGCCGCCGCAGCATCGGAAAGACGCTCGGCAGCGACGACGCGCTCGACGTGCTCCAACTGCCGTCGGCGCAGCGCGTCGGCGCGGAGGAACGTTTTCTGAGCGGCGGCGCTCGGCGCACGCCCCTCTATTTGAAGCGCTCCCACGATATCGACGCGCGAGAGGGCGACGCGGCTCATCAGCATCGCCGCATCGGAAACGGTGTGCTCTCGTGCGAGAATACTCGCAATACGCGCCCGCGTTACGGTTGCTACGCGCAGCGAGAAAAAGATTGCCGCCGCAATGAAAAGCGTCGAGGCGATCGTTCCCGCAAACCGGATGGTAGGTTTCGTAGCGAGCCCCTCCGAAGAGCATCTAGAGTCATGGAAAATTCAGCAATTGAGAGCGTTTTCAAATCCTACGACGTCAGGGGGCTCTTTCCATCCGAGATTAACGTAGAGTTAGCCTATAAAATCGGCCGCTGCTTCGTTCCGCTCCTCGGGGCGACGCGGATCGTCGTCGGTCGCGATATGCGTCCGAGCGGCGAAGATCTCTTCGCCGCACTGGCGCGGGGAGCCACCGAGGCCGGCGCCGACGTTGTTTCGATCGGATTGGTCTCCACCGATGCCCTCTATTTTGCGGTCGGCAAGTACGGCTTCGATGGCGGCGTAATGATCACCGCATCGCATAACCCGGCACAATATAACGGAATGAAATTTACGCGGTCGGAAGCACAGGCGATATCCTTCGATGGCGGCCTGCGCGAGATTCGCGACCGCATTCTTGCCGACGATCTTCCCCCGAAAGCTGCAAAGGTGGGAAGCATCTCGGAGCGATTTGTCCTCGACGACTTTGCCGAACACGCTTTAAGCTTTGTCGATCGCACGAAAATTAAGCCGTTTAAAATCGCGATCGACGCGGGCAACGGCATGGCCGGGGCAACCGTACCGCACGTTTTCAAACATCTGCCGTGCACCGTCGTACCGCTGTTCTTCGAACTCGACGGCAGCTTTCCCAATCACCCGGCGAGCCCGATCGAGCCGGAAAACATGCTCGATCTGCAGGCGGCGGTGCGAAAACACGGGTGCGATCTCGGGGTTGCATTCGACGGCGATGCCGACCGCATGTTTTTAGTCGACGAACGCGGCGAACTCATCGATGGGAGCACCGTCACCGCGCTCGTAGCTATCAGTACGCTCAAACGCTATCCCGGCGCAAAAATTCTCTATAATCTCATTTGCAGCCGCAGCGTTCCCGAACAAATTCTCGCGCACGGCGGCGTCCCTATCCGTTCGCAAGTGGGGCACTCGATCATCAAGAAGATCATGCGCGACGATGACGCTGTATTCGGCGGAGAGCATAGCGGGCATTTCTATTTCCGCGATAACTGGTACGCCGACTCCGGAATGATCGCCCTCATGTCGTGCCTGGAGCTCTTTAGCGAGAGCCCGACGACCGTCAGCGCGACGATCGCGCCGATCGATACGCGCGCACGTTCCGGCGAGATCAATACCCATGTCGAAAACATTGCGGAGACGCTCGGCCGCCTCGCCGCGGCTCATCCCGATGCCGAGGTCGACCACCTCGACGGCCTTACCATCGCCTATCCCCACTGGTGGATGAATATCCGGCCCTCGAATACCGAACCCTTACTACGCCTCAACGTCGAGGCGGACGACCGTGCGAGCATGGAGCGCGAACGGGACGCCGCTTTAGCGCTCATTCGAGGAAAGTAGCGGCGCCGAAACCGCGGCCGCGCTACCGTGGTTGATGCGGAGTTACGTACCTCAGCCAAACCATGAAGGATGACCGTAGAATGACCGCAACCAATTCCTTTCTCCATCGGACCCGCGTCGATCTGCCCGAGCAAGGCCGCGAACGCCTGATCGCGCTGCTCAACGCGACCCTGGCGACCGCACTCGATTTCAAGACGCAGATCAAGCAGGCGCATTGGAATGTTGCCGGCCAGCACTTTATCGCGCTCCACGAGTTTTTCGATACCCTTGCCGCCGAGGCGGAGGGCGCGGTCGATCTCATCGCCGAGCGCGTGCTTCAGCTCGGCGGAACTGCGCTAGGCACCGCCAAGATCGCCGCCGAGCACTCGATTCTCGGCGAGTATCCTCACCACGCCGTCGACGGGAAGCAGCATCTCGAAGCGCTCGCCGAACGGATGGCGATCTTCGCCAACCATCTCCGCGAACGAATCGATGAGAGCGGCAAGCTCGGGGATCAGGCGACCGCAGATATCTATACCGAACTCTGTCGGGCCGCCGATAAGAGCCTCTGGATGCTCGAAGCGCATCTACGAACCGCCTAGCGACCGCACTTTTGAGCGTATTAACGAACGTTAGCGCCGACGCGATGCGGCGATACGACCGGACGCGCGACGAACTCGTCGCGCGTCTCCTCGTTCTCGAGGAGGCACTCGGCGAGCACGAGAGCGCGCCCGGTCGCTCCACGCGGGAGATGCTCGCTCGCGGGAAATTCGTGCTTGCCGTCGTCGGTGAGTTCTCCAGCGGCAAATCGTACTTGCTCAACGCGTTGCTCGGTAAGTTCCGTCGCGAGATCTCCGGCGATGCACGGCGTCTCGTCGGCCTCCTCGCCGTCGATATCAATCCGTCGACGGCCACCATAACGGAGCTCGAAAACGGCGAGCGCGACGAAGCGACCGCGTACTACGAAAGCGGTCGTTCCGAACGCATCCCGCTCGACCGACTCAATCGCTTTATCGCCGTCGGATCCGGTGATCTCGGCACGCTCCATACGGCGACGACCGACGAGAGCGACGCGCCGACGCGCGTCCGCGTGACGACACCCTCCGATTTCCTCGCACGCGGCTTCCTCGTCGCCGATACCCCGGGCCTTGCCTCGGCGAATCCCGCCCATCGCCGCGCAACGTTAAGCTTTCTCCCGGGAGCCGATGCGGTTCTCTACCTGATCGATACGCAGCAACCGTTTAGCGAAGGCGACGCGTCGTTCTTGGGTATCGTGCGCCGCCATATCGACAGCATTTTTATCGTCCAGACCAAAATCGATCTTTGGAACCGATTGAGCGCCGACGGCCGCCCCGCATGGCAGAACGCCACCGAACGTATCGAGCGGCTCGCCGCCATTCACGCGCCGGGAACGTTCGTCTATCCGCTCTCGGCGCGGGACTACGTCGAAGGAAACTTTGACGACGACCCGGATCGAGTCGCTGCCAGTCGCTTTCTTCCGTTCCTCGAAGCGCTCGATGCGTCGTTGATTGCGCGAACCGGACGTTCGCGTCTGCGTCGCGCGCGCGACGCCGCAGCGCGCGTCGGCGGCGATGCAGTAGCACACATCGACGGCGACCTTGCGATGCTTGCATTACCCAAAGAGACGTTGCAGGCCGAATTACTGGCGCGGACGCCGAAACTCGTCGAGCTCGACGAGCGGATCGAGACGCAGCGTCGCCTTCTCGCCGAAGAGGGTGACAAACGAAACGCGCGTCTCTTGGAGGAAAGCTCCGCGCTCGCCGAAGAGCTCGAACTCGCCCTCGCGCAAGCCTTCGACACCACCGATATTGCAAAGTTGCGCGATCGCGCTCGCTTGCACGTTGTCGTCGATCGCGTAACCGCGCAGGCCGTCGAAGCCTTTGCCAAGCGTATCGCGCTCCTTGCAGTGGAACCGATCGAGGCGATCGAGCGAATGGGTGGTTCGGAGATTCCGCTGCGCTTTTCGCTCGTCGAGTCGGCCGCCGCCGCCTTCGGAGGACAACCCGGGACGAGCCTTTGGAGCGGCGAGCCCGCTACCGCGATCGCCGCGACGATCGTACTCGATGCGATCGGCGGCCCGGCTATCGCGCTCGTGCATGCGATATCGACGCGTTTCGCCGCCGCCGCAAACGAAACGTACATGAAGCGCGAACTCATCGCCGATCTGCGCGCCTCGATTTTTCCCGCGTTACGTAAAGATGTCGAAGATCTTGGGAACCGCATTTCGCAGAATATCGAACGCATCGATGCCGCTCTCGACTCGGCCCTCGTCGAGGCCGGGCGAAGCGCACGCGACGCAGATATCGGCAGTGTCGAGCGCGCGCTGGTCGCAGTTGCCGCCGGCTCGGTCGCGTCGACCGAACGTTCCATGCGCGAACGGCGTTCGACGATCGCGCGCGAGCTCGTCGATATCGCACGCATCGCCGATGCGTTTCTACGCGAGGAGCCCGAGATTGCCGCCGCCGACCCCGGCACCGAGATGCTTCGACGCGCACACAGCGACCCGAGTCTCGATGCTGCAGCGTACGCGCGCGGTTTGCGGCCGCAGCGTTGGCGAGTCGCCGTTTTGGGGGCGTTGCGCCGCGGGAAATCCTCGCTTATCGATGCCTTCGCCGGCCGCGCCGTTCTCGGCGACGAAATTCCCGGCATGGCGCGCTTTCCGATACACGTTCGTTACGGCGAACGCGACGAGGCGTTCGCCCTCGACCATAACGGAGCGTGGGGTGCGATCGAGCCGTCTGAGGTCGGCGAAGCCGCGCGGAGATCGCCGGTGCTCGTGCTCACACCGTGGAAATTTCCGCGCGAGTTGGTTCTCGTGCATGCGCCGGCATTCGATTCCGGCGATATCGACGCCGAAGATATCGCCCTCATGGCCGCGCGGAGTGCGAGCGAAGTGCTCTGCCTCTTCTCGCGCCAACTCTCCGAACGAGAGTTGAGCCTGTACGAACGGATTGCCGAGCTCGGCAAACCGATGCTATTCGCACATACGATGGCCGACAACGAGAGTGCCGGCGAGCGGCGCAACGTGCTCGATCTCGCGCGCCGCTATCTTGCCGAACGCAAAATTCCCGCGGCGCGGCTCTTTACCGTCTCGGCCCAAGAGTATGCAAGCGCGCGCGCAGCCGGTCGCGCCGCCGCAGGGTGGAACGAACTCGATGCCCTTCGCGAAACGCTCGACGGGCACGCGACCGCGCACATGGAGCGTCTCGCCCGCCTCGAACGGTCGAACGCCGAGATCGACCGAGAGCTCCAGCGCCCGGCCACGGAGGGCGCAGCGCGCCCCGCGGCGCCGGCCTTCCTCCGCCGCCTCTTTGGCGGCTAGCGGCCGAGGGGGTAACCCGGGGCCGTCGAAGCAGCATTTCGGTATGCCTATCATCATCGGCCCGGCCTTCCTCGCCGTAGGCGACGGCAGCTCGGCCTACGCGAGGCTCGCGATCGATCGCGGCCGGATCGCGGCAATTCTTCCAGCCGAAGGCCCAAGCGACCATCCCTGCCCCGAGGGCTGTTCGGTCGCGCCCGGCCTCATCGATCTGCACACGAACGGCGCCGACGATATGCTCTTCAATCGCGACCAGGGGTACGCGGTACCGGTCGCCTCACGCGCCTACGCCGCGACCGGCGCGACCGGCTTCGTCGCATCGGTGATGACCGCGCCATGGGAATCGATGCTGCATGCCGCCTCCGAGATCGTCGAGGCGGCGCACGAGTTGGACGAGAGCGAGCCGCAGGGGGCGCGCTGCCTCGGCATCCACTTCGAGGGGCCCTTTCTCAATACGAAATTCCGCCGCGTTCATCGCGGCGATTGTTTGCTCGCGGCCTCGAGCGTGCGCGCGCAAGAAATGGTCGATGCCTGCCGGGGCGCGCTCGTCATGGTAACGCTCGCGCCGGAGGTGGAGGGCGCGAGCGAGTTCGTGCGCACGATGCTCGAACACGGCGTTGCTTGCTCCGCCGGGCACACGGCGGCACGCTATGCCGAGGGATTGCTCGCGATCGGCACCGGGTATCGGAGTCTCACCCATGCGTTTAACGGCATGGGGCCGCTCGATCATCGCGACCCGTCGTTGCTTGCGGCGTTTATGCAAGACCGGCGCACCACCGTGCAGTTGATCTGCGACGGCCACCACGTCTCACCGCCGATGGTCGACCTGCTCTATCGTATGCTCGGCGACCGCGTCGTTCTCACTACCGACTTTATGCCCCCGGCGGGGCCGGGCTATCGCGTTGAAGGCGGCGTCATGCGCGCCGACGACGGCACGATCGCGGGGAGCGCACTGACGATGGATCGCGCCTTACGCAACTACATGGCTTTTACGGGCCTGCCGTTCGCGCAAGCAATCGTTGCGGCGTCGCACGCCCCGGCGCGCACGATCGGCGCTCAGCGTGAAGTGGGGCGCATCGCCGTCGGCATGCGCGCCGACCTCTCGTTCTGGGATGACCGCTACGAAGTATTAGCGACGATGGTCGGCGGCGAGTTCGTCTATCGGCGCACGGAGGCGCTCGTTCCGAACTAACGGTTCTCTATTGTCCGAGTTCTCGCGCAATCTCCGCCTTCATCGCGTTGGTCGAGACTCTCGTTTCGAGAAAGACGCCGATCGCCCCGACGAGAACCGTCAGCGTTCCACCTACCGTTAGCGCCGTCGGCAACCACGGAAGCGCGTCGCGCGTGAGGGCATTGAGCGCCACGGCAAGGCTCGCGAGGACGAAGAGCCCGATCGCCAGGTGATATGCCGAAAGCGCCCGCTGCAGATAGTTAATGCGCGTTTGATAGAGGCGCAACTCGGCAAGTATCGCCTCGCGTTGGTTATCGCCGCCTGAAGGCAGCGCGTGAATTGCCACAAAAAGAGCGCGCGCACGGTCGACCGCCCGCACGACGCGCGTCATCGTCACGTTGAGTAAATTACCGCACGCCAGGATAAAGACCGCAGGGGCGATCATCTGCGCGATAATCGCCGTAATCGGGGTCCCCTGTGCCATTCCTATCGAAAACGGAAGCGAACCACCGGTCATATTATTCCCCTCCCAAATAGGCCGCAACCACCGCGGGGTCTCGCGCTAGATTCGCGGCTGTATCGTTTCGCGCAATCTCACCGTTGCGCAGGACGTAGCCTCGATCCGCGAGTGCGAGGGCGGCGTGTGCATTCTGTTCGACGAGGACGATGGTCGTCCCGCGACTATGGATATCGCGGAGAACCTCGAAGATCTGCGCGGCGATCAACGGCGCGAGCCCGAGCGACGGCTCGTCGAGTACCAGCAGTCGCGGACGAGCGACGAGCCCGCGCCCGATCGCCAGCATCTGCTGCTCGCCGCCGGAGAGCGTACCGGCACGCTGCGCGATGCGTTCGCGAAGTCGCGGGAAAATGGCGAGCGTTTCGTCGATGCGCGCCTCAAGGTCGCGCCGAGACGAAACGGCATACCCTCCGAGCTCGAGGTTTTCGCGAACCGTCATGCGCGTAAACACGCGGCGTCCCTCCGGCACGTGCGCGATGCCCAACCGCGCGATTGCATCGGCGGTATGCTTACGAAGGTTCGTTTCGCCGAAAAATATTTCACCGGCGCGGATCGGCAGCAGCCCCGAAATCGCCCGCAGCGTCGTCGTCTTGCCGGCCCCGTTCGCGCCGAGAAGCGCGACGATCTCCCCTTCTTCTACGCGAAAATCAATGCCTCGCAAGGCGACGATGCCGCCGTATCTCACCTCGAGCCCGCGAACGTCGAGCAACGCACTCACGTCGGCGCACCCAAGTAGGCTTCGATGACCCGGGGATGCTCGCGGATCTCACTCGGCGTTCCCTCGGCAATTTTCTCGCCGTAATCGAGTACCGCGATCCGTTCGCAAAGGTTCATCACCAGGCCCATATCGTGTTCGATCAACAGCACCGTTGCCCCGGTGTCGCGAATCGCGCGTATCAACGCGAGCAGATCTTGCTTCTCCGATGGGTTCAACCCGGCGGCTGGTTCGTCGAGCAGCAAAAGACGTGGGCGAGCCGCAAGCGCCCGTGCAATTTCGAGGCGGCGTTGCGTGCCGTACGAGAGATTGCGCGCAAAGTGCTCGTCGACACCGGCGATGCCGACAAACCGAAGCAACTCGCGAGCGCGTCGTTCGGCCTCCGCGCGCTCGCGGCGCTCGCGCGCCGTGTCGAGCAATGAATCGATAATGTTCGCGTGCAGCAAGAGATGTTCGCCGACCATGACGTTAGCGAGCGCCGATGCATTACCGAAAAGCCGGAGGTTCTGGAAGGTTCGCGCTACACCAAGCCGTGCGATCCGTTGCGTGGTCAGTCCGGCGATCGAGGTGCCGCCGATCGAGATACTGCCTTCGTCGAATCGGTAGATCGCCGTCAGGAGATTGAAGAGGGTCGACTTCCCGGCGCCGTTGGGGCCGATGATGCCGAAGATCGCACCCTCTTCAACGTCGAGGGTCACGTTCGATACGGCGGTCAAGGCCCCGAAGCGCTTGCTCACCCCGGCGAGTTCGAGCAGACTCATGCCTCGGCCTCAGCCTCCCCGGCATGGTGCAATTCCGCACGTCGTTCCCTATTCGGAAGCAGTCCCTCGGGCCGGAAGAGCATGATGCCGACGAGGATCGCTCCGTAGATGAGAAAGTGGATATTGGAGAGATCGAGCGTGGTGTGGAAGCTCGCGTCGACCAGCGAATTAATTTGCGGCAACAGCGCAGAATTCACGATCGTCAGCAGAAGGCTGCCGACGACGACGCCGACGATATTTCCCATTCCGCCGAGAACCAACATGGAAACGATCAAAACGCTGACCTGAAAACCGAAGAGATCTGGAGAGACGAGGGCGAGTTTGGCGGCAAAGAGCACTCCGCCGATTCCCGAGAACGAAGCGCCGATCGCAAAGGCTGCGAGTTTGGCGCGAAGGACGTCGATGCCCGCATGTTTGGCCGCAAGCTCGTCTTCGCGAATCGCCATCCACGAGCGCCCCAATCGACTTTCACGAAGGTTCCGCGATATCCAAAGCGCGAGGGCGATACCCACGAGCGCGATATAATAATAGGGCATCACCGATGCACCGAAGGAATGTCCGAAGAAGGTCGGCACGTCGAGCGCCGCAATGCCGTTGGGGCCACCGGTATATTTCGTCAAATTTTGAAATATCTGCGGCACGATTTCGCCGAAACCCAGGGTGACGATCGCCAAGTAGTCACCATGCAGGCGCAATGTCGGTGCGCCGAGCAGCGCTCCGAATAATGCGGCGAGTGCGGCGGCGAGAAAGAGCAGCGCCCAGAACGGCAGGTGCAATCCGAACTGTGGGCTTGCGAGCATTCCGTACGTATATGCTCCGATTGCAAAAAATGCGGCATAGCCGAGGTCGAGCAAACCGGCAAAGCCGACGACGATGTTGAGGCCAAGCGCGAGCATGACGTAGACGGCCGCGTCGGCGAGGATACTAAAGACCGCCTCGTTACCGTAAAAGCGAGGGCCGACGGCGAGGAACGCCGCGAGTGCCAGCGCGATGGCGATCTTCGCCTTACGATTGTGAAAGCGCTCGATCGCCACGCACGCCGCTATCGCGACGAAGGCATACGCGTAAATCACACCTTCTCCGGCAACGATTCACCGAGCAACCCGCTCGGGCGAAAAACGAGCACGAGAATCAGCACCGAGAAAACCGCAACGTTACTCCATTGGCCACCGATAAACCACGTCGAAAACGACTCGAGGAGGCCGATGAGAAAGCCACCGAGCATCGCGCCGGCAATATTTCCGATCCCGCCGAGCACGGCGGCGGTAAACGCACGCAGCCCGGCACCGAAGCCGTTGAGGAACCACGCCGAGCCGAACGAGACGCCGCCGACGAACCCGGCGACCCCGGCGAGCGCTCCGGCGATAAGGAAGGTGATGGCTATCGTACGATCGACATCGATCCCGACTAACGATGAGGCGTCGCGGTCCTGGGCGACCGCTCGCATCGCTTTTCCGAGCCGGCTTCGCTTCACGAAAAAGTGCAGAGCGATCATCGTGGCGATGGCAAGCGCCACCACGACGATCTGCTGGACGCCGACTTGGAGCGCCCCGATCTCCAATTCCGGGTTCGGAATAACGTTGGGAAAGGGTACCGGCGCCGCCCCCTGCCAGAGTTCGATGAGGTTTTCGAGCATGAACGAAACCCCGATCGCGGTGATGAGGGGTGCGAGTCGCGGCGCCTTTCGTAGGCGTCGATAGGCGAGCCGCTCGATTCCGGCATTGAGAAGAGCGCACGCGAGAATCGCGACGACCAGCGCCGCGACGATGCCGAGAATGAGCCCCGCTCCGTGCAGAAGGTTCGCCGCGCGCAAGGCGACCAGCACCACGAGCGCGGTAAACGAACCGAACGTATAGACGTCCCCGTGCGCGAAGTTGATCAGTTCGAGAATACCGTAGACCAGCGTGTAACCCAGCGCGATCAACGCATAGATCGCGCCGAGTTCGACGCCGTTAGCTAGTTGGGCGAGAAACTCGTGCAAGCCGCTATTCGCTTAGATTGAGTTGCTCGATAAATGCAGAGCGCCCGTTGCGAATCGCATAAAGCGATATGACCGGTTTCCGAACGTCGCCGTTTTTATCGAATGAGATCGGCCCGATCGGGGTTAACACTTCATTTTTCGCGCTATTAGGAATTTTTGCGAGCACTTGCGCGCGCGTCGGCATCTTCTTACCGTTCGCGACGATGGCTTGTTCGATCGCCGAAATCGCGACCTGGGTGGCGGCGTACGCGTTCGCGCTATACGGGCCGACGTCGCTACCGAACTTCGCCTTATAAGCGGTGACAAACTGTTTCGCAGCAGGCAGCAGGTCGGCGTTCGGAGCGGCGACCGTGTAATAGGTTCCATCGGCGCGCTTCTTTGCAACTTCGGCGATATCCGGAATGCCGTCGCCGCCCATAAATGCGACCTTTCCCATGCCGACGTCGAACATCTGTCGCCGCAGCAAGCCGCCGCCGGTGCTCGTGGTGCCTCCGAAGAAAATGAAATCCGGTTTATATCCCTTGATCTTCAGCAAGAGCGCCTTGAAATCTTGAGTGTCGGGAGCGATGTGATCGCGTCCGAGCACGATGCCGCCGAGCTTTGCAAAATCGCGAGCAAACACGTTGGCAAGATCGAGCCCGTAGGTCTCGTTGTCGTCGACGATA
This sequence comes from Vulcanimicrobiota bacterium, assembly GCA_027306845.1. Taxonomy (GTDB): domain Bacteria; phylum Vulcanimicrobiota; class Vulcanimicrobiia; order Vulcanimicrobiales; family Vulcanimicrobiaceae; genus JABEUX01. The sequence continues at coordinate 15,703 of DAHUYY010000007.1, forward strand.
TAGACGCGCTTGAGTTTGAGATCGAGCGCGAAACGCGCCGCCGCCGAACCCTGGCGAGAATCCGTCGTGCAGACGCGGAAGAATGTCTTGACGCCGGGGTTTGCGCGGCGCAACATCGCCGCATCTTTGCCAAGCGTCAGACCGTCACTGACCGCCGACGGGCTGATCTGCACGATCCCCGCCTGGTTGGTTATCGGTATCTCGGCCGCGGCGACGTTGGAGTTGTAAGGTCCGATAATTGCAAGCACGCTATCATCGGCGATGAGGGTGCGCACGTTGCTCGCTCCCTGCTGCGGGTTATGAACGCCTTGCTGGGTATCGTCGAGCGCCTGCACTGCGAAGGTGAACCCACCGGGGACCCCTTGGGCATTCGCGCGGTCGACTGCGAGTTTAATACCGTCGAGCGTACTCGTGCCGACCGAGGCATCCGCCCCGGAGAGCGGCAAGTCGACTCCGATGCCGATCGTCGTCGAAGCGGGAGCGGGGCCGCTCGAGCAAGCGCTCAATGGTGCGGCGAGCAAAAGAAGGGCCGCAAGCGCGGCGATGCGAGGCGATCTCATGCCCCACGGATTAGCCTGCCCGGTCGCTCTCCCCTGGCGCCTGGGCCTCGCCGGGCGTCGGCTTCCATTCCACAACCGAAAAACCGTCGACCTCCGCCTCAACCGGCTTGAACCCGCTCTTATTCTCCAAGCGTTCGAAGACTTCAGCGCTCAACCACAGCGCATTGATGTCGGCGTGCTTTTGCATGTGCCCGGCGACGTCGATTGCGTGGTCGGCGACCTTCTCCAACTGGCTGTCCTCAAAGATGACGACGTCGCCGTCGTTGAGCCCGCAGCGCACTTCGATCGGCGTGCGTAATTGGTTTTCGTCGCGATTGAACGGTTCGAGTGCGGCAAGCACGCGCTGCCCCGCCGCGACGCCGAGGTCTCGGTCGAGAAAGCAGGCCATCACCCCGTCGGGGGTCCACGTCTGCTTCCACACGCTATAGGAATCGAACGTATTGCGGACCATCTCTTCGTAGGCTTGGAAGGTCGCGGCGACCGCCGTCGGCCGTTCTCCAACCTTCATTTTCGTGGAACCGACGATATCGATCGAAAGAAACGTACAGGGCTTGCGTGACGAGGATTTCAGCGCGCCCTCGATCTCGCGATAACGCTTGAGCAAGATTCCGCGGTGATGCTCGGATTCCGCATCGAGTTTCCGCATCGAAAGGCCGCCGTCGGCCCCCTCGCCGCGCGGTGCGTTCAGACCGCTGCGCGTCGAGCTCTTAAAGGTGCGACGAACGATATAATCGAGCCGCTGCAAGATCGAATCGACGATTCCCTTAGCGATCCAGATCGCGATCGCCATGCCGAGCGGTGCGTAATTAATGCGACCCGGACTCGGCCAGCTCAGCCCAAACCACCGCGAAACGATGCGAATGTCGGCATCGCCAAGACGATGCGCGAGCTTCACGAGCGCGGTCGCTTCGAGGCGAGGTGCGTGGACGAACTCGAGGGCAAAAAGCCCCAGTAAGACGATCGAGGCGACCGAGACGGCGAGACCCAATGCAAATCGAAGTACGGCGATGACTGCAAGTAGGATCCCACGAGGGGTGAGAGACATGCGCTATCCTCCAATTCACAGAAGTCGGGGGAGAAAGTCCTCCTATCGGCTCCGACGTTCCTGCTTTTGCGTTTTCAGTCGCGACGCTTGGGAACCCACGGCGCGACGAAAAGCCCCGGATACTTGGTGTTCCCCCGAATCGGCCGGCGGAAAATCCAAGCAAGCAAACCCGAGAGATTCGCGACCATTACAAATTGGCGATAGCCGAAATTCTCGAGCAAAGCGGCGGCGAAGAGCACCCAGACCTGGCTGAGCCGATAGGCCGTGAACGAGATCTCGTCGAGCAAAATGCTGATAATCGATCCGAACATCGCGAGCATGAAGACCAACCCGAGCAGCCACCACTGCGTGTTCCAATCGAGGTATCCCAACGCGGCCATAAGCAGCGAAAATATGACGCCCCCGATTACCACGACCGGGGCGAGCCATTCGAAGAACACGAGGTACGGCATCGTCACCCAACTAAAAACGCCTCCGTTGCCGAAAAGCAACTTCCTGTGGATCATCACGCACTCCGAAAGATGTCGATGCCATCCTTTACGTTGATTGTAGAGCACCTTCGGCGATGCGGGCACGTCGGTCCAACAGACCGGAAACGGTGAAAACGCGATGCGATAAGGCTGCCCGGTATTGATGCAATAGTTATGGACGCGCAGCGTCATCTCCATATCTTCCCAGATGGTATCGGTCCGGAAACCTTCGCAAGCAATAATTATGTCGCGACGCCAGAGCCCGCAGGCCCCCGAAACAATTCCGAGAGCGTTAAACGGGGCGAAGCCCATGCGCGTAGCCAGAAAGGCACGCAAGTACTCCAACACTTGAAACAGCTGCATCATGTTTTTCGGCAGCGACGGCGAGAACGGCTTATCGTCGACCGGTGTCGAGGCGTTCCCCACCGCAACAGCGCCGCCGACGACGACGGTGCGGCGATCTCTCTGAAACGGCTCGACCATCCACTGCAGGGTCTGACGATGATAGTACGAGTCGGCATCGGCAGTGAACAGTAGCGGGTAACGCGAGAGGTTGATGCCGGCGTTCAATGCATCGCCCTTCCCGCCGTTGGCCTTGTCGATCACGCGTAGCTCCGGGTGGAGCCTCGATTGGTAGACCTCGCGAACCTCCTCCGTCGGCAACTCCACGCGATAGATTCCCTCGTAGGGTTCGAGATCGAAGGCCTCGTGCAAGCGCTCTAGGGTGTCGTCGGTCGAGCCGTCGTTAATTACGACGATCTCGAAGTTGACGTATTCCAGAGCGAGCATCGAGCGGACCGAGGTGACGATAATTTCTCGCTCGTTAAAAGCGGGCACGAGCATCGTCACCGGACGGTCGAGCGTAGAATTCGAACGACGAACGGGGTCGGCAAGATGCATCTTCACGAACCCGGGCAGCCGAAAGAGCGCCACGCTGCCGGTAAATGCGTAGTATCCGTTAATCACCAAAAAATAGAAAAATAACCCCGTCTCGATGAAAACGACGACGGCGCCCATCGTCGCATGGAAGTCCACGCTCATAGACGCGCCTCCGGTGCGCCTTGCGATGCAGCGCGGCGGTCGCGCAACGGCGAGCGATTTGCCATCATTTTTCGTTCGGCGAGCGCCTGCGCGATCGCGTCACGAGCGTATCGGTCCTCAACTTCGGCGACAAAATCTTCGATCAGCCCGCTCTCTCCGTAGAGCGCCACGATTGCCTCAGCCGCGCGCAGGCGAACCCAGTAATCCCGGTGCGAGGCCAGCCGCAGCAGCGTCTCGCGGTCGTCGTAGCGCACGCATTTTCTTAATACTCGCAACGCCGAGAGCAATACGATCGGCGACTTGTGGGCGCAATACTTCATTGCCAGCGCGCGATCTTCTTCCGATGCGAGCGGAGCCAGCGAACGCAAGGCCGCGGCGATCGTCTCTTCTTCCTCCGATTCCTCGAGAACGCGCTTGCAGACCGCACGCGCCGGCGACGGCGAGCAAAATCGTACGAAATCGAGCAGCCGCCGTCGCCCCGCCTCGTCGGCACCCCCAATTGCAGCACGGAGGGCTTCGTCCAGGTCGATACGGTCGATCTCTTTGAGCATTGTTTCGACCCGCGAGCGAACCCAGTCGTCGCGATCGCGGACGAGCTCTAAGACGCCATCGGTGAATCGCACGTCGATCCGGAGCGCACAGTGCGCAGCAGCGCGCGAAAGTTCCGCGCCGTCATCTGCCGAGAGCCGAATCGCATCGTCGAGCGCGGCGCGCTCGCGCAACTGCCCAAGTGCCGTCAATGCGAGAATTTTCTCGGCGTCGTCGCCTTTATTCAGCCAGTAGAGCGCGTGCCGGTCGAGGCCGATATCGTAGGCGAGCACATCGAGCTTCGGGTGCACCTCGCGAGCGCGGTCGCGGTCCTTGTCGCGAAGCTGGTGAAATTGCGAAAATAAAGCGATGACCGTGAACCAATCCCGGCGTCCGACGCGCGGCAGCACTTCGGGAAGATCCTCGCCCGTATATGCGGTCTTAAAAATCGAGCGCCAGCGATGCGTAAGACGTTCCTGTCTTGCCCGAACGATCGTGTTGCGCGTGCGTAAAAATACAAAGGCAACGATCAACGCTGCGGTCATGATCGACGAGAGCAGTACGCTTGCTTCGATCAGCCACAGTAGCGGTTCAGAGGCGCTCGCGAAGCGCAAAACGTACCTCGAAGCGATCGTATGCGCCGGTCAATCCATACCATCCAACGCCGACATTCAACCCGACTCGCGACGATAGCCGGTGAATATCGCCGAGAAAGATCGTCATGCTGTGGTAGACCGCGGGAGGCGTTCCGAAGCCCACGTTTTCAACGTCGCGCCCCGTCGATAGAGCCACGCTCTCCGTATCGCAGGGCAGATATCGCGCCATCGACACCCCCTCGGAGAGCGCGACGCCGGGAACGTTCGTAAGGCGCGCAAACGTCACCGTTCCGGCGACGCGAAGATCGCGAAAATAACGATCCATGCCGACGTGCTCGATCGAGGCACCCACCGCGCTGTACTGCCGCGACGCATACCCGACCTGATATCCGTAACCGCTCCCGGCGCGAAGATCGAGGTCCCCCTGCAAGCTCGACGCCGGCAAGATGTTATGCTGCGGACTGAACGAGCCGATAACATCGGCGATAACGTGCGGCCGCACCGCGAGATACGCTCCGCCTTCGTAATCGTTATCGTTCTCGCCGAACCGCACGTCGTCGGCAGCGCGGATATATGCAGAACGCTTATTTCCGTCACGCGCTTCGATCACCAGCGAGCCGCTGCTCCACGTTCCTCGGTTTTTGCTTAACGTTGCGCTCGATGCTCCCTCCTCCACCGTTACCCGTTGCGTCGGCGGCGGCGGAATGCTACAGAGCGCCGATGCGGCAGTCGGTATACCAACTGCGAGCAGCATCGTCGCAAGCACCGGCCAGGCTTTCATCGATGCGCCGGCGAGCGAATCCCCGCGGCAACTTCGTCGAGGATTTCTTCGAGCGGTACGTTGGGTTCGAAAGAAATCGCTTGCCGTGCTTTCGATATATCGGGAACGCGGCGCATGATTTCCTCGAACCCGGCAGGATATGCGCTTGCGAAGGGAACGAACTCGATCGTCGATTTCGATGCGGTTCGCTCGACGATCTTCTGCGCAAGGTCGACGATTTTCAGCTCCACCGGATTCCCAATATTGAAAACCTCTCCGGAGAGATCATCGAAGCGCAGCAAAAGCGCCATCAGGGCCGCCGTAACGTCGCGCACCGAGCAAAAACAGCGCGATTGCGTCCCGTCGCCGTAGACCGTCAGGGGCGTTCCCGAGACGGCCTGCGCCGTAAGGCGGGGAACGACCATGCCGTATCGGCCGCTCTGCCGCGCTCCGACGGTATTAAAGAGGCGAACGACGACGACCGGGAGCCCCCGCTCGCGCTGAAGGGCGAGCGAATAAAACTCGTCGTATGCCTTCGCGCACGCGTAGCTCCATCGCCCGATCGTCGGCGAGCCGAAACAGATCGGGTCGTTCTCACTCGATGGTATTTTGGTCGAATGTCCGTACACTTCCGACGTCGAGGCGATAAGAACCGGCGTCTTTTTCTTTAGTGCCGCCTGAACGACGCTCTCGGTGCCGCGCGCATTCACGTCGAGGGTATCGAAGGGGCTCTCAACGATAATGCGCAAGCCTATTCGCGCGGCAAGGTGGACGACGGCATCGAAAGTTTCTAAGGCCCGTTCGACGCGGAGCGTATCGCGAATATCCCCTTGAATGAACCGGCACCCCGGGCGTGCGAGCGCACCGGTGAGATTGACGAGGCTGCCGGTCGAGAGATCGTCGAGCGCCGTTACCTCGTAACCGGCATCGAGAAGAGCGTCGCAGAGATGCGAACCGATAAACCCCGCTCCTCCGGTAACGAGCACTCTCATAATGCATACACCTTTGCCGAAGATGCGACCGCTTTTTCATGCGAGATGACTTGACGCGTGTCGACGATGAGCGAGGCATTATCGAGAATAGCCTGATAATCGACGATTTCGTGATCGGTCAGAATTACGACGCAGTCCGCCCGCGCCAAATGCACCGGGTCGAGGGGGACGCTCGTTAGCGTATCGACGCGTCGGCGTCGAAGTGCTGCCGCCTCGTTGCGATCCCCGCTCCGTCGCTCGTAAGGAACGATAACGCGTGGCCGCCATTCCGGCCAATCGTTATGCCGACCATGGAGCTCGGCGACATATGGGTCGTGATAGGAGACCACCGCGCCGCGCATGCGCAAGCGGTCGATGACCGCAACGGCCGGGCTGCGTCGCGTATCGTCGATATTTTTCTTATACGTTACGCCGATGACGAGAATATGGGCGTCGCGCAACGATTTTCTCGCTTCATTGAGCGCCCCGGAAATCAAATCGACGACGTATCCGGGCATCTGCGAGTTTACGTCTTCGGCGAGCTCGATGAAGCGCGAGGTAAAGCCCTGGCGCTTTGACTCCCAGGCCAGATAATGAGGGTCGAGCGGAATGCAGTGCCCACCGACTCCCGGGCCGGGCTGGAAAGGCATGAACCCGAAGGGCTTGGTCGACGCCGCTGCGATCACCTCACTCGAATCGATATTGAGTTGGCGACAGAGGCGTGCGAACTCGTTGATAAAGCCGATATTGACGAGGCGAAAGGTGTTCTCCAAGAGCTTG
>DAHUYY010000080.1 GCA_027306845.1 Vulcanimicrobiota bacterium
GAACGCCGCCGGCATCGGCGACCCGGTCTGGAGCACCGACCACATTTGAGCGCCCAGGGACGCCGCGTACGTTCTGTCACCCCGAGTAGCCGCCCGCAAGGCGGCGTATCGAGGGGTCGCACCCGCCTCGATACGGGCGCGTTGCGCCCTACTCGGCGTGACAGCAGCAGCGCGGCGCAACAGCAGTAGCGCGGCGAAACAGCATTCGCCTACGAACGTGGAGCGAAGAGCGACAGCTGAGTTGACGGGCTCGCTTCGAGCGCCGCAACGCGCGTCCCCAACAGTCGTACCGGGGCACCATCGATCCGAACGCGCTCCAGACAACTGCGCGCGGCGTGATAGATGGCTTTCACCGATTGCGTCGGCTCGCGAAGACTCGTCTGCCGTACGCGCAGCGAAAAATCCGCGAATTTCACCTTGATCCCGACGCTGCGAGCCCAAATATTCTCTCGATGGAGATCCTCGGCGAGTTCGCGCGCCTGAACGAAAAGCAGGTCGAGCAATCGCTGCTCGTCGGTTACATCGTATTCGAAGGTCTCTTCCGTGGAGATCGATTTCGTCTCGCTTGCATCGCTGACGACCCGGCGATCGATGCCCATCGCAAAGTCACGCATGCGCTCCCAGGAGGAGCCGAAAAGTTCGATAAGCGTCGGCTCGTCGAGCGCAAGGATATCGGCGATCGCCACGATGCCGCGCTCGTTTAAGCGCGCCTGCGTTTTCGGGCCGACGCCCCAGAGCCGACCCACAGAGAGCGGCGCCAGGAACGAGCGCTCTTCACCGGGCTCGACCGCGAGCAGGCCGTCGGGTTTTGCGAGATCCGAGGCAATCTTCGCAATCATTTTCCCGCACGCAAGGCCGGCACTCATACTCAGCCCGCGCTCGCGAAAAACCTCGGCGCGAAATCGAGCGACGAGCGCCTTCGCTTCATCGAACGCGATCTCACCGAGATCGAGAAAGGCCTCATCGTGCGAGAGGGGCTCGAGTACGTGGCCGCGCGACCGGAGAAGCGCGAAAATTTCCTTCGATTCGGCACGGTAGAGCTCCATCGTCGGAGGAACGACGACGAGATCGGGGCAACGCTCCAACGCTTGGTGGAGCGGCATCGCCGAGCGGATACCGAACGGGCGCGCTTCGTACGAGGCCGTCAGCACCACCGAGCGACGATGCGAGCCGGCGACGACCAACGGGCGCCCGCGCAATTCGGGGTTATCGCGGACGGCTACGCTTGCATAGAACGCGTCGACGTCGAGATGCGCGATCGGCACACGAGCCCTTAGGCAGCCTCACGGTACAAACGCAGAATGGTTGCCATATTGCGTGCGTCGTCGTCATCCTCACCCGGCGTCTCGAGAATGGCAATCTTCTCGCGCAGCTCCGCAACGCCGAGCAAGGCTCGAAAGCCGTTCTCACCGATCAATCCTTCGCCGATGTGCCAATGCCGGTCGCGATTCCCTCCCAGCGGAATCTGCGTGTCGTTGAGATGAAACATGCGCAGACGTTCGAAGCCGATCGTTTTGTCGATCGCGTCGACGAACCGTTCCACGTCCTCCTTCGTATCGATCTTATACCCTGCGGCCCACGCATGCGCCGTATCGATGCAGACGCCCAACTGTGGGTGATCGACCGCGCGCAAGAGGGAACCGAGTTCATCGAGCGTTCCGCCGGCCAACGCGCCGGCGCCCGCCGAATTTTCCAGCACCAAGGTTACCGACGGTGGAATCTCCGAAAGCGCTTCCTGCAACGCCGCGGCGATTGCGGTGAATCCGGCATCGCGATCGCGCTTCCCGTACGAGCCGAGATGGGTATTGACCAAGGCGATGCCCGCAAGCGCGGCGACGCGCAAATCGTGCTTGAGGAGATTTAACGACCCGCTAAAGATCTTCGGATCTTCGCTTGCGAGGTTGATGAGGTACGGCGTATGCGTGACGGCGGGGTCGAGGTTATTGTGAGAACGCAACGCCGCAAAGGTCGCCAGCGCCTCGACTTTGGGCGTCGCCTGCCGATAGGCGCGTGGGTTGCTGGTGAACACCTGCATCGTCGTGCAGCCAAGCGCGGCAGAGCGATTTACCGCAGCCTCATAGCCGTCGGCAAGCCGCATATGAAGGCCGAATCGCATGCTATCCCTCCTTGCGCGCGAGGTACAGATACTGCATGTAAGCGTGCTGAAAACTTCCGATATCGGGGCCGAGTTGCTCCTTAAACAAGCGCTCTAACGTCGCGATATAATGACGGATCTGCTCCTCGGTGATATCGGCATGTTCCAAGCGAATGCGCTCCTCGGCAAAAAAAGCGGCTCGCGTTGTCACGAGACGCCACTGGATCACGCGCAACGACTGACCGACGAATGGGGCGGCATAAAATTCGCGAAACCCACCGACGAGCGTTCCGGCGAGGGGATGAATGTCGATCTCGCGTGCCGCTTCATCGCAGAGCGGCCGCACCGGCGAGCCCGATAACGCGTGTTTCCACCAGAGTGCAATCGTTCCACCCGGTTTGAGAACGCGATACGCTTCGGCGAGCGCCTTGGCACGATCGAAAAGATGGAAGCCTTGCGCGCAAAGATAGGCATCGAAACTCGCGGCTTCAAACGGCAACGCCGTGACGTCCCCGAGGCGCCAGGTAGCCGACGGATGCAAGCGACGAGCGCGATCGAGTGCCTCGGCATGAAGGTCGATCCCCGTGACGACGGCACCGTTATCGATAAGCGGAGCACTCGCGTCACCCTCTCCGCATGCCGCATCGAGTATTTTACCGCGTATCGGGAGGCCGAACTCTAGCAAAGCGTCGTAGAGCGAGGTCGAGTACGCTAATGGCCTCGCAGGTGCGTCGTTCTCGACCGTCATCGCTCCGTTTCGCTCTCCTCACCGGATTCGACGGCAATCGGCTCCATCGTCGGCTCTGCATCCCCCGCGATTAGCGGAAGCGCGAGTTCGCGCGGGCGTTCGATCTCCACCTCCAAGTCCGGCATATCTTCGAGCGAGTTCAGCCCAAAAGACTCAAGGAACAGTGGAGTCGTCTTATATTGCATCGGTCGACCGACGACTTCTTTGCGGCCGGCCTCACAAATGAGCGAGCGATCCAACAGCGTATTGACGACGCTATCGGAATTAACGCCGCGAATCGACTCTATTTCGCCCTTCGTCACCGGTTGCATCTGCGCGACGATCGCCAAAGTTTCAAGCGCCGGCGACGAGAGCGTCGTTTTCGGAGGAAGCAAATATTTCTCAACAACGTCCCTAGCAAACGGCGCCGTTCCCAAGCGGAAGCCGCCTGCAATATTGCGCAACACGATGCCCCGCCCATCGTAGCGCTCGGCAAGCTTCACAAGAGCGATATCGACAGCCTTTTCGTCGGCATCGACGAGTTTTGCGATGCGACGCTGATCGAGCGCTTCGCCTGCGATGAAAAGCAGCGCTTCCACTAAAGGTTCGATCCGTTCGGCGACGGCGCTGAGTTCTTCACGTTCGCTTGCGGCTTCGGCAAGCGCTTCGGCAATAACAGTATCGGTGCTCATACAGGTGTCGTTTGTCCGTGGTGGAGTGCGATGGTGATATCTTCGAATGCAGCGGGTTGCTCGATTCGAATTCGATTGCGGCGCATCAGTTCGAGCACGGCGAGGAACGTGGCAATAATAATTTCGCGCGTCATGCCGAGTTCGTTACAGAGAGCGGAAAACGTCGTTTCACCGTTCTCGCGTAAGCTTCGAACGATATAATCCATCTGCGCTAAGAGCGATATGCGCTCGCGCGCGATCGTCCGCTTCTCCGGCCGTGCGTTCTGCAGCATCGCTAGGAATGCGCGTGCGAGGCGGTCGGCGTCGATGCGATATCGCTGTTCGAAGTTGCCGGTCGCGTCGCCGCCTTCGCGGTAGAAAATCGAGCTCGCTTCGCCCTGCCGCTGGCGGAGTGCGTCGCCGAGCTCGCGATACTTCGAATAGGCGATCAAACGACGGCGCAGCCGCTCTTCGACTTCCTCCGGCGACTCTTCGCCGACCTCGGCGAGTTCGGGCGGAATTGCCGGCAGCAAGGAACGCGACTTCAAAAATACGAGCGTCGCGGCGATAACGAGATACTCCGCGGCAACCTCGACATCGAGCGACTCCATCACGCGGACGTAAGCGAGATACTGTTCGGCGACGCTGGAGAGCGAAACGGTAGCGATATCGAGTTGCTGCTCTTTAATGAGGCCGAGCAACAAATCAAGCGGCCCGTCGAAGACGTCGAGCCGCACGAGGCATGGATCGGATCGCTCCGCGAGCCCGCTCTGATTCAAGAGCTACGCTGCTCCATCGCCGGGGCGAGTGCGGGTTCAAGCTCGAAGCTGCCGATGTTCTGCATGGCCGATTCAAGCGCCATGTCGATCAAACGCTTTTCGTTGACGTATTTGAGCATTTTTCGCGCGACTGCGGCATCGAACCAGCGCGCTTCATCGACCTCGTGGTCGTGGTTCTGCGGATCCCCGGAAAGGAAGCGCATGGAAAAGAACGTCACGCTCTTCTTGTGCTTGGCTTTGCCGACGTAAAACCAATATGATATTTCGTTGAGCCGTCCGAGGATCTCGCCCCAGCAACCGGTCTCTTCGCGCACTTCGCGAATCGCCGCCTGCTCGTTCGATTCGCGGTGCTCGACGTGCCCCTTCGGCAGCGTCCAGACACGCGGCGACCCGCGACCGATGAGCATCGCATCGAAGCCCGCGTCGCGACGACGAAGGAGAACCCCACCTGCGGAGACCTCGTACTTGATGCGCATCGCTGCCCTCATTTTTTGACGACTCGGGAGACTCATGAGGAGCCGCGGAACGGCCCCTTTCACCTCTCAGTATAGCCCCCGGCTCCAAGAAGCGCCTGCCGAGAGGCATGCCCTCTTTTGGGAAAAATCTCGCCTTTCGAGGGGGGCGCCTCCGCCGGAGGAAGGAAAGCTCGCTTGTATTGATATACCCATAGGGGTAGGAGTATAATGTCGCCATGCCGTTAGGCAGGGAGGTATCCCCATGAACGAAACGAGCGCCCCCCGTACGGGGCAGCCGCGCATCGTTATCCTCGGTGCCGGCTTCGCCGGCCACACCGCCGCGCTCCATCTTTCGAAACTCGTTCGCTCTCACGCTCGCGTGACCGTCGTCGCTCCGCGCAATCGCTTCACGTGGTTTCCCAGCCTTATCTGGGTCGGAACGGGGACGATGTCGCCGGAGAAAGTTTGGTTCCCACTCGCACCGGTCTATGAAAAACTCGGCTTCGAATATATCGACGGTCGAGCGGAGAGCATTCATCCCGACGATCGTTTCGTCGAGGTGCGCCACGCAGACGGAAGCGTTGAAAATATCGCCTACGAATATCTCGTCAACGCCACCGGCCCCTATCTTAATTTTGAGGGCACGCCCGGCCTCGGGCCCAAGGAAGGCAGCACGCAGAGCGTCTGCTCGGTCGAGCACGCGCTCGGCGCGCGCGATGCATACCTCGAAAATGTCGCCCAATTGAAAAAAGGGAGCCGTCGGCGATTTGTCATCGGTGTCGGCCATCCCGGAGCGACCTGCCAAGGTGCCGCATTCGAATACATCATGAACGTCGACGCCGATCTGCGACGACGCGGCGTGCGCGATCGCGCCGAACTTATTTGGCTCTCGAACGAGCCGGCCGCGGGAGATTTCGGCGTTGACGGCGTCGAGGCGAAGATCGGCGGGAAAGTCGTCACCGGATCGACCGTCATCGACGAACTCTTTCAGGAGCGCGAGATCAAACCGATTCTTGCCGCCGGGGTTACCGGCGTCGGGAAAGACGGAATCGCCTACGATCGCGTTGGGTACGATCCCGCGACGTTGGAATATGATTTTGCGATGCTTATTCCGCAGTTCCGCGGTATCCCGATGAAATATATCGCCGCCGGCGGCAGCGATATCACTGAAAAGATGACCGTCCCCAGCGGCTTCATGCGCGTCGATGCCGATTATACGGCCAAGAGCTACGACGCCTATCGCGCCGCCGATTGGCCCTCGATCTACCGTTCGCCCTCCTACGAAAATCTCTACGCCGCGGGGATCGCGTTTGCTCCGCCGCATCCGCTCTCCAAGACGCTCAAAACCGCCTCGGGAACGACGATCGTCGCCACACCGCCGCGCACGGGCATGGCTTCGGGCATCATGGGGCGTACGGTCGCATTCAACATCGCCGAGCAGGTCGCCGGCCGCCCCGCGACCCATCACGAGAGCATGAGCGAGATGCCGGCGGCCTGTATCGCATCGATGGGGCATTCGATCTGGAACGGGTCGGCCGCATCGATCGTGATGATGCCGGTCGCTCGCGACTACGAACGCTACCCCGAGTACGGGCGCGATCTCGATCTCTGCGAGCTCGACGTCGGCCTTTCCGGTGCGTGGACGAAACGGATGCTCCACGAAGCCTTCATGTGGAAACTACAAGCGAAGCCCGGCTGGGCGATGATACCGGAGTGATACGATGAACCGCTTTTTACGGAACTTTTGGCCCTACCAAATTTGGCGCTTCATTCGCATGAATGCGAAGATGTACGCCATCGCCAAGCATCAGCCGGACTGACGCCACCGAAGATCGGGTTGACGGGCCGCACGCGTCTCGTCAATCCGACCTACCACCGTGTTGACGGGGGCGGCCATCACGCTCTGCGGATCGCGCTTGGCGGTTTCAACGATTTCGCGCAAGGCCTCGATGAAGAGATCGAGCGTCTCCTTCGATTCCGTCTCCGTCGGTTCCATCATCAGACACTCGGGAACGATGAGCGGGAAATAGACCGTCGGGGCCATGAAGCCTCGGTCGAGTAAAGCCTTCGCGATATCGAGCGCACGAACGCCGGTCTCTTTTTTGAGCTCTTGCGCCGATGCAACGAATTCGTGTCGGCAGATCTCCGGGTACGGAGTAGCGAGAAACTCCGATACGCCGACGCGTAGATAGTTTGCATTGAGCACCGCGAGTTGCGAGACCGATTTTAGACCTTCGGCGCCATTGGCATAGAGATAGCTCAACGCACGTACCGCGTGTGCGAAATTCGACCAGAACGAGCGCATCGGCCCGATCGATTTCGGGCGATCGAAATCGAGTTCGAAGCGCATGCCGTCGGAGGGGGCACGACGCAGTTCGCCCTTCCCATCGGGAATCGCGCGCACGACGGGCGTAGGAAGATATTCGACTAAATGCGCGGCGACGCCGAGCGGACCGTGGCCGGCACCGCCGCCGCCGTGCGGAATGGTGAAGGTCTTATGCGTGTTGAGATGCATGAGGTCGAAGCCCATGTCGCCGGGACGAACGTTTCCCATGATTGCGTTTGCGTTCGCACCGTCGTAGTACATGAGGCCGCCGACGCGATGCACCGCCGCCGCGATCTCGGCGATATGATCTTCGAATAACCCCAGCGTATTCGGGTTGGTCATCATGCAGACCGCGGTGTCGTCGCCGAGAACTTTTTCAATCTCTTCGAGGCTGACGCGGCCGCGTGCGTCGGATGGAAGCGAGATAACCTTGAAGCCGCACATCGCGGCCGACGCCGGATTGGTGCCGTGCGCCGTGTCGGGAACGATCACTTTCGTGCGTTTGCTCTCGCCGCGATCTTTGAAGTACTTTTTCGCGACCAGAAGCGCGGCGAGCTCGGCGTGGGCGCCCGCCGACGGATTGAGGCTAAACGCCGCCATCCCGAAAATCGAACTCAAACTCCGTTCGAGTTCGTACATCACGGCAAGCGATCCCTGTGCGAGATCGTCGGGTGCGTAGGGATGGAGGTCGCGAAATCCGGGAAGATTCGCCATCGCATCGTTGATGCGCGGGTTGTACTTCATCGTACAACTTCCCAACGGATAGAAGCCTAAGTCGATGCCGAACGTACGCTGCGAGAGCTGCGTGAAGTGCCGAACCACATCGAGTTCGCTGTTATCGGGAAGCGGAAGACTCTCTCGCAACA
>DAHUYY010000081.1 GCA_027306845.1 Vulcanimicrobiota bacterium
GATAGCCGCAGCGACATGCGGATCGGGCTAACCTATCGCAGCATCGACGGATACTGGGTGATCGTGCGCGGCGTCTTCTCCGCGACCGAACACGCTCTCGGATTCTCCTTCAACGTCCGCGCCGTCACCCGATACGACGAGTTTACGTTTCCGAGCACCGCTCCCGACCCGGCGCTTATGGGGAGCCCGCGCCCGCAAGCCACGCCCTAACGCGGCCGACGCGTCGAGCGGTCAATCGAGCTAAGAGGGCGTTCTCACGCAGTTGCTCGGCGGTCGGGTTCACGAACGATGTCTGTAGCGAGCCGATCTCCGTCTGTACGCGTTCGCGCAGGCGGTCGCGGAGAAAATCGTCGTCCTGATCGGCATGCGGGCTCGAGGTAAGGCGCGATCGTAGCGAAGCAATTGCAGCGAGCGACGCGCTGCGTCGCGCGCTCGGCGGCCACGTTTGAATCTTTGCCTCACGCGCGTCGAGAGCGTTGAGCGCTGCGTCGATCGACGAGAGCATCGCAAAAGCCCTGCGCGTCGCTTGTTGCGCGGCGCGATATGCGGCGAGAGGAGCATGCATACGCGGATCGGCGGCAACGGTAAGACGGCGCGAAAACGTATGTCCGTCGATCCTCAGTTTCACGGTATAGAGCCCCGGCACGACCGACGCTCCGCCGGAATAGCCGCGGTTCCAACGCGGCGCGCTCTTCCACGGAACCGGGGGGTCCTCGGTGAGATCCCACACCACGCGGTTCATCCCGACGTCGTTCGGGAGCGCGGCAAGGTGGCGCACCGTTTTCCCGCGTGCATCCTCGATCTCGATCGTCGGCGCTTTTGCGCTTGCAGCGGATTGATAGTACGAAATTATCGCTCCGTAGGGCGCGGACGCGCCATCGGCCCGCGTGTTCCACCACGAAACATCGTTCAGGAGATAGGCTTTGCGCGGCGCAAAGAGCGCGACCCCGCGACGTGCCGCGCGCGCGAAACCTTGCAGTGCAGAGGCATCATCGAGAATGTAGAGCCCGCGGCCATGCGTTGCAACGAGGAGATCGTTTCGCTTCGGCTGCACGACGATCGCGCGCACCGATACCGCAGGCATCGCGTCGTTGATGCGCGTCCAATGCGCGCCGTAATCCCACGAGGCTTCGACACTGCGCTCCATTCCGAGATAGAGCAGCCCCGGCGTGCGTGGGTCGACGGTGACGCAACGTACGGGTTCAGGCGGCAAGCCACGATCGATACGCGACCAGTGGGCTCCGTAGTCGGTCGTTCGGAAGACATACGGGCGCGGATCGCCGACCATGTGCGCGTCCTCGATCGCATACGCCCAACCCGGCCGGCGTGGAGAGAGCGCGATCGATGCAAAGCGCCCGAAGCGCACGGCACCCTGGGGGGTGATATTCGACCACCGTTTGCCGCCGTCACGGGTGAGTTGGATGAGCCCGTCGTCGGTGCCAACCCAGATCTCTCCGCGCCGCAGCGTCGACGGCACGATGGTGAGAATCGTATCGCTCGTCTCGGCACCGGTTCCATCGAGCGTCAGTCCCCCGGTCATCCGGTCGTGAGCGCGGTCGTGCAAGGTGAGATCGGGGCTTCGCACACGCCAATGCAGGCCGCGATCGGTCGTGGCGAAGAGGACGTTCCCTGCGGTGTAGAGCCGGTGCGGATCGAAGGGATCGAACGCGAGCGGTGTCTCCCAATTAAATCGGTAACGTAACTCGGCGGGCGGAACGACATTTTGATCGCGAACGTACGGCGAGAGATCGCGCGTTTCGCCGTCGGCGAGATCGACCGATTGCAGCGTCGTATCGTAATTCCCCCCGGCGGAGGTCGTCCACACGAGCTTCGAATCGGTGGGATCGGGATAGGCCGCCGTGCCGTCGCCGCCACCGACATTGCGCCACGCACTAGCAGAAAAGCCGTTCGGATCGGGCATCGCAACGTGCGCGCAATAGATGCCGTTATCTTGCAGCGGCACGCACGCGCGATAATTCCAGCCGGCGCTGACGCCGACACGATAGAGTTGCGATATCGGCAACACTTTACGCCAGAGCCAGCGCTTCCCGCCGTCATTACTCATCGCGAGACCGCCGTCATCGGCTTCAAGAATCCGCACGCCATCGGAGGATATCCACATGTCGTGGTGGTCGCCATGCGTTCCGTGTCCGGTAATATGCCAATGGAAACCGCCGTCGGTACTCTCCGTCAGATGCACCGAGGCCGACCAGAGGTGATTTTCGTTCTGAGGATCGACGGTGAGATGCGTAAAATAAAACGGACGTTCGTCGATCGTCGAATCGTTACTGACGTTCTTCCAACGCGCGCCGCCGTCATCGGAGCGCCAGAGCAACCCCGAACGCGACTGCAGCAACGCATAGATACGCGCGGGGTTCGACGGCGCAAACGCTACGGCGATGCGCCCCAACGGCCCTCGTGGCAATCCCGGCGCCTGTACGCGCTGCCAGGTTGCACCGCCGTCGACCGACCGGTAGAGTCCGTCGAGCGCTCCGCCGCTATGAAGGCTCCAACCCGTTCGGCGCATCGTCCAGGCTCCGGCAAAAATTTCACGCGCATTCTTCGGATTCATCGCCATCTCGGAGATGCCGGTGCGCCCATCGAGGAAAAACGTGTGCCGCCAAGTCGCACCGTTATCGTCCGTCACGTAGACTCCGCGATCGTTCGATGCGGCGAACGGGTTCCCCAATACGCCGACGACGACGTGCGCCGGGTTCGAGGGGTCGACGAGAATCGTCGAGATCGAACTCTGCGGAAGAGCGAGCGAGCGCACCCAACTCGCGCCGGCGTTCGTACTGCGATAGAGTCCGTTCCCCAAGCTGACGTCGTTGCGCGGATTCGCTTCGCCCGTGCCGACCCAAATCGTTGCCGCGTTCTTGGGATCGATCGCGACGGCACCGATCGCGCTGACCGGCTCGCGGTCGAAGATCGGTCGAAAGTGCAGGCCTCCGTCGTCGCTGCGCCAGAGGCCGCCGCCCGCACTCCCAACTAACACCAACATGGGATCGAGGTTGCTTCCGACGACGCTGCTCGCGCGCCCGCCCGAGATCGCCGGCCCGACCGAGCGCCAGGGAATCGAGCCCAGCGTCGGTGCTCCTCTTCCGCCGACCGCGAGCGCGAGGAGCAGGAGCGAGAGCGATACGAGCGATCTCTTCATCCAATTTCGCTTGGCGATCCGATTGCAAAAACCATCCGTCGTGCGCGCGAACGTCGAACGCGTCGCCGCCTAAAAAACGCACACCCCGAGCCGTTTTGCGGCATTCGGGGCGTGCGTTGTACGTGGCGGAGAGGGAGAGATTCGAACTCTCGAGACGCTCATCACGTCTGCCCGCTTTCGAGGCGGGTGCCTTCAACCACTCGACCACCTCTCCATATTGCGGTGCGGTTGCGCCGCCCGTACTACCCCGATTCGCCGCGATTCCCTTCCCGCCGAGCGCGAAAGAATGCAACGAGTTGTGCGGAGGCCTCTTCCTCCATGAGCCCGGCGCAAACCTCGGGGCGATGGTTCGTCTTCGGCGAACGAAGAAGCTCGAAGGTTCCACCATCGGCTCCGCCCTTAGGATCGCTCGCAGCGTATACGACGCGCCCCACGCGAGCCGCGACGATCGCGCCTGCACACATCACGCAGGGTTCCTTCGTGCAATAGAGCGTTGCATCGTGTAACCGCCAGCGCCCAAGCAGACGCGAGGCCTCGACGATCGCTAGCAGCTCGGCGTGAGCGGTTGCGTCATTTGTCGCTTCCTTGCGGTTCCAGCGTTCGATGACGAGATCGCCGACGCAGAGAACCGCGCCGACCGGAACGTCACCCTCGCTTTCAGCGCGCGCGGCGAGCTCGATCGCTCGCTGCATGTAATCGCGGTCGGTCATAAAAATACTCGCGCCCGGAGGGATTCGAACCCCCGGCCTCTGCCTTCGGAGGGCAGCGCTCTATCCAGCTGAGCTACGGGCGCAGGCGCGTCGTCCCTACCCGGCCTCCGGCGGCACGCCGGGGCTGGGAATATGTTTGAACAGGTCGAGCTTGTGATCGACAAGACCGCGGTAGAATTTTCGGACGCAGTCGGGGTGACCGAAGAAATAGGTACGCGCATAAGCGAGATCGTCGCCGGAGCTGTCCGGGACGTAATGCGAGAGTTCGATCTCTTCCATCTGCGAGCGATCGACGGGATGCGGACAGAAGTCGCATGGAATCGTTGACATCGCCTGATCTCCCTTATGACACGAAGGCGCGGCCACCGCGAGGGCGGCCGCTCCCCGTTAAACTGACTCGGGGGTGATTTGAACACCCGACCAAGGGCTTATGAGTCCCCTGCTCTACCGCTGAGCTACCGAGCCACGACCGGTTCATAACCGGAGATACGACAACGTACTCTACCAGCCCCCCGCCCGAGGTTCAAGGGGGGGCGCCTCCGAAGCGATGGCGCATGCAAAAATTACGCTTGCTTTCCGCATCGCTGCTTCTCGCTGCCGTTGCGCTCCTACTTCCGGCTCCGACACGGGCCGATGACGCGCCGGCGATCCTCGCTAAGCACTTCGCCTATGTCGGGTGGCGGATCGAGGGAACGCCATATCGGTCGCTCGTTGAGGCGATGAAAATTGTTAGTAAACATGGGAAGATCCGCTACGCGGGCGAGATCCGCCGACTCGGCCTCGCCTACCGTCTCGATCTCCGCTCCGCCAAATACGGCGTCGAGAACTCCAGCGGTTTTACCGGGAGCATTGCGTGGCAATCCGATGCGAACGGCTTCACGACGCCGATGATCGGCGCGTCGGGAAGGCTTCTCATCGATCGAGATATTATTTTCAACGAAGCCTATGCCACCTTGCCGGCATCGCTTCGACCCTCCGCAAAGATCGGCGGCCGTTCCTATCCGGTCGTTCGTATTTCGCCGAACCACCTGCCGCCGTTCGATCTCGCGTTCGATCCGACGACCGGCGCGCTCGTCCGGGCGGTGATCGATCCGGAGGGCAACGAGAGCGAGAGCATAAAAATTGACGCGTACAGCGAGGCGCTTCCGGGAAAACGCGTGATCTCCACCTATCACTATGCCGGTTCGACGACGCGATACGAATTCTCCGAGTTTCGGCCGAACGTGCCGGTCACGCCGGTGCAAGTGGAGCCGCCGGCCCAGACCGCGACGTGGACTTATGCGAATCCGAAACCCTTTCCGGTGAAGATCACCCAACATCGCATCTTCGTCAACGCGCGCATCAACGGGGTAAAAGGGCGCTTCATTCTCGACTCCGGCGCAGCCGGCATCTTTATTTCGCGCTCGTTCGCGAAGAAGGCGAAACTCGAAACGATCGGTCACGGTGAGGCGATGGGCGTCTCCGGTTCGACGCGCATTACGGTGATGCGCGCGAAATCATTGGAGATCGGGGGAAATACCCTGAGCGACGTCATCGCCAGCTCGGGGCGCAGCGCCGGGCTCGGCGCCGACGGTTTGATCGGATTCCCCGTGCTCGCCGACACCATTGCTACCGTCGATTTTGCGAACGGTACGCTGCAGTTGCAAGATCCCTCGACCGTGACACCCCATACGATTCCCGGAGTTCATACCGTCATCGATCTCGCCGACGAAACGCCGCAGGTACCGATGAAGATCGACGGACGCATCGACGTTAATGCCTTCCTCGATACCGGCGACCCGTATCAGGTTCTTATCCCACGCTCGATGGTGCTCGACGACAACCTGACGATGCTCGTCGATAACACGCTCACTGGGTATTTTGCCTCGCATCTCGTCGTCGGCGGCGTCGGCGGCGGATACCAGATCGGTGATTGCGGTCACGTCGATTCCATCGCGCTCGGGCGCATCATCTACCAAAACCCCACCACCTGCGAAACGACATCGTTCATCGGTTATCGAGCGCTCGTCGGTCTCGATTTTCTGCGGCATTTCAAACGCATTATCTTCGATTACCCGCAGAGCCGCATGATCTTCGTTCCCAAAGTCTAAGCGCACAAAAAACGAGGGCGAGCCGTTGCATGCTCGCCCTCGTTGGTGATCTGCGGTCGGAGGGACTCGAACCCCCAACCTACAAGTTCGTAGCCTGTTGCTCTATCCAATTGAGCTACGACCGCACATCGTCGCCTTAGACGACCGCCCATGATACGCGGCCGACTATTGCTATCCCTGCTCTCTGTGCAGAGAACGGATTCGGAGAGAGAGGGATTCGAACCCTCGATACGACTTGACATCGTATAACGGTTTAGCAAACCGCCGCCTTCAGCCGCTCGGCCATCTCTCCATCGCGGCGCCGCAGACTATACCACGAGAACCCATCGGGTCCCTACACCTGCCTCTGGTTTCGTCGTCAAGTAGGCCGCCGGACGGCGGTGTATCCAGAAAAGAGGGTTCGTCCTTTAGCGGAAGAGGCCAAGGACCGTCTGTGCGTTCGTATTGGATTGCGAGAGCACCGAGGTGCCCACCTGCACCAGAACCTGCAGCTTCGTGAACTCCGTTGTCGCCTGCCCGACGTTGAGATCCCGGATCGAGGATTCAGATGCCTGGAGATTGACCGCGGCGATGTTGTCGTTGTTGGCGTCTTCGTTGAGGCGTACGACGACCGCACCAAGCTGCGCCTGCTGATTGAGCAGCGTATTGAGCGCGATATCGATCTGCCCAATGGCATCCTCGGAGCCGATCGACGGATTGTTCGCCGCCGAGAGCGCGAGATTGATGTTCGAGATGCGCAGTGTCTGCGTGTTAGTCGCTTGGATCCCAACCTGAATGACGTCGCCTTCGTTCGCCCCGGATTGGAAGTTGAACGCCGGATTATTGGGATTGGTCAACGCGGCGACGTTCTGCGAGACCTTGATGTAGGAGGTCGTGCCAACGTCGGCGGTCGTAAAGTTACCGAACGTAACGGCTACGTTATCAAACGCCGATGAAGTCGAGTCGGCCGAGTACAGCGTCGAGGAGACGCAGACTTGTCCTGTTGCACTCTGTACGAACGTCTCTTGAGCCGCAATTGAAACGCCGGTATTGACGACTTGAACCTCAATGGTTCCGTCAACCGTGCCCCCAACCTGCGAAGCCGTTACGTTTGTCATCGATAGATCGTTCGTCCCGGTATTCGTGAACGAGAGTGTTGCCGTGCTACCGGTTGCAACGAAGGTCGCCGTGGAATACCCGGTATAGCCCGTCGATGGCGGCGCCACATTGAGAATCGATGCGCCGTTCGCTTGCACCAGCAAGGTCGAACCGCCGGGATACGAACCCGCTTCAAAGGAAACTTGGTATGTCGCGCCGGTTGTGAGGCCAGTGAGGGTTTGTTGAATCCCGCCGCCTCCGATTTGCAGAACCACGCCCTGCTGACCGGCTGGGAGCGGCGGTGCTGCTCCGGAGCCATTAAAGAGATTGACTCCTCCACCAGTCGCCGTCCATCCGGTAGGAACGGGGGTATTGACCGGATCGATGCTATTCGGGGCTACCGCTTGGGCTGTGAACGAGCCGTTCACGAGAACAGGTGCTGCTCCAAAACCCGAGACGGTGCTAAAGCTCGTGCCGGGAGTCGTAAAGAAGTTCGAGTTCGCGGCAACCACCGTCGCGACGAGAAAGCCCGTGTTGACGCCATTGGCCGATGTGAGGCCACCGTTGGTCGCAAGCGCCGAATTCGCCGTCACCGTCAAAGAAGCGGCCTGTTGCGGCTGGAAACCGGCATGCGACCCATCAAGCAGCGGCTGGCCGTTGAAGTTGACGCTCTGCGAGATGCTATTGACCTCGAGCAGTAGCTGACTCACTTCAGCCTGAAGGTTCACCCGATCTTGATTGCTGTTGAGATCCGACGATGCTTCCACCGCGAGGCTGCGTATGCGCTGCAGGATATCCGTCGTCGTGGAAAGCGCACCGAGCGCGACCTGCGCGGCATTATTCG
>DAHUYY010000082.1 GCA_027306845.1 Vulcanimicrobiota bacterium
TATCCTGAGCTTCGATGGCCTGCATCCCTCCGATACCGGCTACGCGCTCATCGCCAATGCCTTTATCCAGACCATCAACACCGCGTACGGAACGACGATCAACCAAGTCAGTCCGGTCAACGTGTATAACGGAACCGGATACTTCTACCCCGATCCGTTCGCTCAACACTAGCGCCGGAGCGCTAGGGAATCCTAGAAAGAAGCGCCCCGCCGAATCTCGGCGGGGCGCTTCTTTAACGTTACGAACGCGGGAGCGTGTTAGGCGTAGATTCCACGTAGGCGGAGTGCCTTCACAACGCGATCGATCGCGATGGAATAGGCCGCGATGCGCAGCGTCGTATTATGCTGCTTTGCGAAATCTTGAATGCGATGGAGATTTTCAAGCAGCGTATCTTCGAGCCGCTCGTTCACCTCCGACTCCTTCCAGAAATACCCCATACGATCTTGTACCCACTCGAAGTACGAAACGGTTACGCCGCCGGCGTTGGCCATGATATCGGGGATCACGATCACGCCGCGCTCGCGGAAGATATTCGCGGCTTCAGGTGTCGTCGGGCCGTTCGCGCCTTCGACGATCAGCTTCGCTTTCACGTTCGCGGCATTCTCGGCGGTAAAGACCTTCTCGAGCGCGGCCGGAACCAGCACGTCGCAGGACGCGGTTAACAGCTCGCCGTTGCTGATCTTATCGCCGCCTTTGAACCCCTCGAGCGAACGATGCTCGGCGGTGTACTTCATCGCGGCGGCGACGTCGATGCCCTTATCGTTGTGATAAGCGCCGGTGACATCGGAGATGCCGACGATCTTGCAGCCGCGTTCGGCGAAGAGCTTCGCGGCATACATACCGACGTTTCCGAAACCCTGAATCGCGATGCTGCTCTGCTCGGGTTTCAGGCCCATCTTCGCCATCTGGTCGAGCGCGCAGATCGTAACGCCGCGTCCGGTCGCCTCGACGCGTCCACGCGAGCCGCCGATCTCCAGCGGTTTGCCGGTGACGACGCCGGGAACGTTCTGGCGGACGTGCATCGAGTAGGTGTCCATAAACCACGCCATGATCTGCGGGGTCGTGTTGACGTCGGGTGCCGGGACATCTTTGTCGGGGCCGACCACTTCGACGAGTTCGGCTGCGTAGCGGCGGGTGATGCGTTCGAGTTCGTTCATCGAAAGCGTCGCCGGATCGCAGGTAACGCCGCCCTTTGCACCACCGAACGGCAGATCGACGACCGCGCATTTCCATGTCATCCAAAACGCGAGCGCCGTCACTTCATCGAGTGTGACGCCGGGATGATAGCGAATGCCGCCCTTTGCCGCGCCGCGCGCAAAGCTATATTGCACGCGATATCCGGTGAATACCTCAAATTCCCCGGTGTCGCGTTGAAACGGGATCGAAAAAATGATCTGGCGAGCCGGATGCGTGAGGATGAGTCGCATGCCTGCATCGAGCTCGAGAATATCCGCCGCTTCCTTGAAGTACGTGATCCCGTCGCCAAAGACCGAGACATCGCGGGGCGAGGTGCTCATAGAAACCTGGTGCCTCCTAAAGACTTAATGTGCGCAAAGAGCAAACCCGATTCACGTTTGCGCTCGCTCTCGGCGGTTCCTGGAGCACTTTGGTCGCACCCGCTAGGTTTACCAAAGCGATCGGGACTAGACGTTGAACCGGAAGTTCACGACGTCGCCCTCTTGCATGACGTATTCTTTCCCCTCACTCCGCAGGCGACCGGCCGCTCGAATCGCATCCATGGTTTTCAACTCGGCGTAGTCCTCGTAGCTAACGATCTCGGCGCGAATGAAGCCGCGCTCGATATCGCTATGAATCTTGCCCGCGGCCTGGGGTGCCCGCGTTCCGCGCTCGATCGTCCAGGCGCGGACCTCCTGCTCGCCCGCGGTCAGGAACGTCATGAGCCCGAGCGTCTCGAATGCGGCGAGCGCGAGTTCGTCGAGCCCCCGACGCACGATCCCCAGCTCTTCGCAGAAGGCCTGTGCCTCCTCATCGGAGAGGCCGGCAAACTCCGCCTCGATCTTGCCGCAGAGAACGACGACCTGCGCGCCCTCGCCCTTCGCGATCCCGCGGACCGCCGCTACATACGGGCCCTCCGTCGCAATCTGCGCCTCGTCGACGTTGGCGACGTAGAGAAGCGGTTTCGCGGTAATCAGGAAGCTCTCGCGGGCGACCTCGCGTTCGAGCGAGCCCTCGGGGAAGGAGCGCGCGGCTCTGCCCTCCTCCAGCGCCGCCGTCAGCCGTGCCGCCGCCTCGTATGTCGAGCGCAGCTTGGGGTTCGCACGAGCCTCCCGGTCCAAGCGATCGAGACGCTTGCGCATCGTCGAGAGATCGGCGAGCGCGAGCTCGATAGCGATGATCTCGATATCCCGCGCCGGGTCGGGCCCCCCTTCGACGTGGGTGACGTTCGCATCGTCAAAACAGCGGACGACCATGGCGATCGCATCGGTCTCACGGATATGGCTGAGGAAGGCATTCCCGAGCCCTTGCCCGGTGCTCGCCCCGCGAACGAGGCCGGCGATATCGACGAATCGCACGGTCGTCGGGACGACGCGCCGCGCGCTCACAAGCCGCTCCAACACCGCGAGGCGCTCGTCGGGGACCGCGACCTCCCCCACGTTGGGTTCGATGGTGGCGAAGGGATAGTTCGCCGCCAAAGCCTGAGCAGAGCGCGTCAGCGCGTTGAAGATAGTGGATTTCCCGACGTTGGGAAGACCGACGATACCGCAAGAGAGTGCCATGACAAGTCGGCTTCGCTTCCGCCCATGCCAGGGAAAGCCTGCCTCACGTAGGATTACTCCAGGGTATGCGCCAGATGAAGGTCGATAAACTCGGAATCGATTTGCTCACACACGAACCCGTCGTCATCCTCAAAGCCGTAAACGGGATGCATTTTTTACCGATTCTCATTGGGCCGTTCGAGGCTGCGGCGATCTCGCACGTGCTCGAAGGAGGGCAGGCACCGCGGCCGCTCTCGCACGACCTTATGCTCTCGATCGTCGACACGCTCGGCGGCACGATCGAGCAGGTCGTCATTCATGATATTCGCGACTCGACGTTCTTCGCGAAACTCGTCGTGCGCGCCGGCGGCGATCTCAAAGAGATCGACGCGCGCCCGTCGGACGGAATCGCGCTTGCACTCCGCGCGAAAGCCCCGATCTACGTGACCGATAAAATAGTTCTAGAAGAGAGCCAGGGCGACGGGGGCGAGGGCGATGAAGAAGATCTCTCTCGGTTCAAGAAGTTTCTCGACAATCTCAAACCGAGCGATTTCAACCGCTAATTCGTATCCTCGACGATTATCGACTACCGGTCTGTTGAACGACTTGGCCGTTCAGCATGATCGTATTTTTAAGCACGGTCGAGGCGCTCTGGAGCCACGCTGCACCACGTTTCACCCACACATCGGTCTCCGTCGCATCGATCTGAATCGGCGAGGTTCCGCTCTGCGAGGCGACCGTGCCGGCTGCTGTTTGCTCGACGGAGACCGTTACGGTATTGCCGTCCGGGCTAACCGAACCGCCGGAGATCGTGGCCGCACAATCGGTCAGCGTTAAGCCCATCATGGCGATCTGTTGTTTGATCGCTCCGATCGCCTGCGCTTTGGTCGTGCTGCTCCCGTTCGGTTCGTGCTCGATCCAACGATTGGTAAACGTCTTGCTGAAGCCGTCGATATCGGTGTTTTTCAGGAGCGCGCATTGGTTCGCGTAGGCTGCCGAAATTGCAGAAGCGATCGTCGGTGGTAAAGGCGCCGGCGCGGCGGCGCGCGCGGTCTTGGCGATCGCAGCGCTAAATACGAGCCCAGCCAATAGAATCGAGAGTCCACGAATAAGCACGAGCGTTAGGAACCTCCAAAGATTAAGGGTGCGAACTACCGTACGTTCGTGCCGGACGGGGGTGGTTCCGCTGCGCTCGCTCGCCCCCGGGGGCGCTCCGACGAGCGGCCCGGCCCGGCTGGAGGCGAGGCTTTAGATCGGCGTAACGCTACGGCTCTCGACCCGGCTTTCCACGGCGCGCCAGCTCCCGCCGACGAGCTTCCAACGCTCGATTGCATGAAGGTCGATCCTGTAGTTTCGCGACCCCTCGGTTGGTATCGCAACCACGACGTCTTCGACGATGTGGAGCGGCAACGAGAACCCGCTCGCCGAGACCAAGGGCGAGGGTGCGCTTGCACTGCAACGTTCGATCCGCCCGCTCTTCTCCTGAAACCAGCGTGCATACGTCGCGAGAATCTGCGCCCGATATTCGACCTTGCCGCCAAGATCGACAAAGCGATAGCTCGGTGCGAGTGTCGCGGCATAGGCGTGGAGGTTGCCCGCCATGAGGGCGTCGCACTGCGCCCGATAGAGGCCGGGGTTTATCGTCGTTGCTACGGCAAGCAAAATGTGTTTGAAAATGAACATCGCAGGGCCGCCGATTCTCCTCGCGAATCTAAAGATCATGCAGACAAACGAACATGCGGATATCGGCGTATTCGGCGGATCCGGTTTTTATTCGCTCATCGAAAACGCACGCGAGGTTTGGATCGAGACGCCATACGGCGCCCCGAGCGATCGCGTCGCGCTCGGCGAAATCGCCGGTAAGCGTGTCGCGTTTCTACCGCGGCACGGCAAGGACCATCGCTTTCCGCCGCAAGCAATTAACTACCGTGCAAATTTATATGCGATGAAAATGCTCGGCGTCTCGCGCATCATAGCGCCGACGGCCTGCGGTTCGCTCGCCGTTCACGTCAAACCGGGCTCGATGGTCGTAGCCGATCAAATCGTCGATCGCACGACCGGCCGACGCGACACGTTCTTTGACGGCCCGGTTACGACGCACGTCTCCTTCGCCGACCCGTATTGCCCGACGCTGCGCGGAATCGCCGCGAAATCACTAGTCGAGCTCGGTATCGAAACGCACGACCGCGGCACCGTCGTCGTGATTCAGGGGCCCCGTTTTTCGACCCGCGCCGAATCGAAGTGGTTTCAGAGCCAGGGTTGGGAAGTCATTAACATGACCCAGTACCCGGAGTCGTATCTCGCACGAGAACTTGAGATTTGTTACGCGAATATCTCGCTGATTACCGATTACGACGTCGGTCTCGAAGGCATGTCGCCGGTCTCGCACGCCGAAGTGATGAAGGTTTTTGCGAGCAATAACGAACGCGTGAAAGCGGCGTTGGGAAAAATTATCGAACGCGTCGACCTGCACGCCGATTGCTCCTGTCGGCACGCGCTCGACGGCGCGCGCGGCTAGGGTAAGCGCGCGAAATGAATCGACGCAGCACGCCAGAGGTCGATTTCGGAATCTATCTGCGCGGCCTCGGGCTGCTGCTGCGGCATCCGGCTATTATCGTGGTGCCGCTTTTAGCGGCCCTCGTGAGCGTCCTGCTCGCGCAAGTCGGACAGCTTTTTACCGATCCGCTCGGCAGCGCGGGCGGCGGCATCATCAGTTTCTTACAACAACTTGCATTCGGTTTCGCGTTCGGGGTGGCGACGCTCTATGCCAACGATCTCCAGCGGGGATATCGGACGAACTTCGATAGCGTCTGGAACGAAGCACTCGGAAAGGCCGGCGCGATATTGATGGCGACGGTCGGTTTCGTCTTCGTTATTTCCGTCGCCGCGACCGTCGGCTCGCTTCTCGGAGCCGTCGGCGTCTACGGGCTCCAACTCGTTGCGGCGTTTTTCCTGATCTACACCATACCGGCAGGTGCGATCTCGGGGCTCTCCGGGCCCTTGGCGATTAGCGCATCGATTCGCGCGGTACGCGAGCATTCCGCGCGCGCCATCGTGCTCGCGGTGATCTTCGTCTTCCTTTGGGGAGTTCTACCGCAATTAGTCATCTACCGCATGCTGACGTTAACGGCGAACCCTCTCCTTTTTCAGATCGTTCCTGCAGTCGTCCAAGCCCTCGTTTTTGCCTATCTTGCGTTCCCGTTTGCAAAGAACTACGACGACGTCGCCCCGCGAGGCTATCGCTAGCCTCGCTATTCGGTCACGAGCCCCGTGATCGCCATGCGAACGAGGTCGGCAACCATCGTTGGGCTGACGTTCGTTCGCGCCAGACGTTGAGCGTCATCGATCTTCTCGAACGCTTTGAGCCCCCGCGCGAGGTCGATATTCCGTCCGGGCCCCTCGCCGAGAAAGGGCGCCGCAATCGCGTCTTTCAAGAGCGTTTTAATCGCGAGCAGGCCTTCGTCTAAGCTCTCGCGCGTCGCCCAGTTGGCCTCAGGCGTCCGGCCCACGATCGCTTCATCGAACCAGCGTGCGATGACGGCGTGCGGGGCCTCGGCATCGACGTCGAGCAGCTCCAGCGCTCGCGTCAGGCTCCCGCGGGCGCGTGCGAGCACCCGTTCCACGGCATCGTAAGGAAAGCCGCGTTGGGCGAGCAATCGAATCATTTCGTCGCGAGAGAGCGGAGCGACACGTAATTGCGTGAGGCGCGAACGGATCGTGCCGAGTATTGCCGCCGGAGTCGAACTCGTTAAAAGAAGCGTGACGCCCGTAGGCGGTTCTTCGAAAAACTTCAACAACGCGTTTGCAGCTGCGGGCGATGCGAATTCAACATCGGCGAGTAGCAGAACGCGCCGGCCACCTGAGTACGATTGCATCGCTAATTGACGGATGAGATCGCGGGATGTCGTATCGCCGGTCGTTGCAAAACCCGCGCCGGCCGTCTCCCCGATCTTTAGCGCCCCAACGTGTTCGATGAAGTCGGGATGAGCGCTCTGCCCCTCGTGCCCGAAGAGCACGCAGGAGCGACAAGCCCCGCACGGGCCGAGCGCGTGCTCGCCGTTCCCATCGCAGAGCAACGATTGTGCGAGATAGCGTGCAAAGCTCTTCTTTCCAACGCCGCTTGGACCGATGAAGAGATAGCCGTGGGCGATCTCCGTCTTGCTGCTGCGCGTGAAAAACGCGCGCGCTGCGTCGGCGCCGATCGTCGGATCGTAGCGTTCAGGCACGTGCCTCCACCCCTTCGATTGCAGCGAGCGCCGCAGCAACGAGCGCATCGCGCGGGTCGCCCGCGTCGAGCACGACGTGGCGCTCGCTCTCGCGCGCGATCGCCAAAAATCCACCGCGAACGCGTTCGTAAAAATCTACATTCTCGCCCTCGAGCCGGTCGTGCGCGAGACCGCGCTCCGCCAGACGGCGGCGCGAAAGGCTCGGATCGCAATCGAGTACGATCGTCATATCGGCGACCAGCGTTCCGACCGCAAGAGCGCAGAGCGAACGCAGCATCGCCAGGTCGAGCCCGCGGCCGTAGCCTTGGTAGGCCAGCGTCGAGTCGACGAAGCGATCGCAGAGAACGATCTCCCCGCGTTGCAACGCCGGGCGAATCAAGGTGGCGATATGTTGCGCCCGGGCCGCGTTGACTAACATCGCCTCGGCGACCGGATCGATCGCCGGCCCCGGTGCGAGAAAGAGCGCGCGAATGGCGTCCCCGAGCGGGCTTCCGCCGGGCTCCCGCGTCGTGATGACGCTCCGCCCCCGAGCGCGCAACGCCTCGGCGACGCCCGCTTGCAGGGTGCTCTTACCGCTACCTTCAATTCCTTCGATGACCGCAAACATACCGGGGCGGTCTTTCGACGGGAGGTCAACCCATGTCCCTCGGCAACTCGATTTTCTCAGACGTGATCGAGTGGTTTCTCGGGCGCGCAGGCGACCGGCGGCAATATCAACGCCGGGCGGGCGCTTTTCATGTTTGGTGGCTTCCCGATGCAAGCAAACCCGGCGACCTCCGACAAGGGATCGGCATGGAGGTCTCCGCGAACGGGCTCGTCTTCATCATGCGCGAGAAGATCGAGAGCAAAGAGCTCAACCTCGTCGTTCGACTGCGCGAACAACGAATTCCGATTCGTTGCAACACGATCCG
>DAHUYY010000083.1 GCA_027306845.1 Vulcanimicrobiota bacterium
CGCACGAGCAGCCGACGGCGATGGATCGGGCGGCTCGACTCGGTATCGATGATGGAGCGTGGCACGGAAGGTTACTCCTGTGAATAGGTGATGCGCACCGAGAGCCGCCGCGCGGCCTCGACGCGATGGGCACCCAGAAGCGCGAGCATCTCACCGACCGTGACGAAACGATAGCCCGCATGTCGGAAGGCCGGCACGATTTTTTCCAGCGCCTTCACGGTCGTGCGCTTTCCACTGTGGAGCAAGAGGATCTCCGGTTCGGTGGCGTGAGCCGCAACGTGCGCCTCGATCTCGCTCGCGCTAAGTTCGCGCCAGTCTCCCGGATCGTCGCTCCAAAAAATCGTCTTCATCCCCAGTGCTTGCGCGACGCGGAGGGTTGCGGCGGTATAGCGCCCATGCGGCGGGCGGAAGAGCGCGGCCGCAGAGCGATCTCCGGTGATGCGCAAGAGCGTGTTGCGCCCGTCGACGAGTTCGCGACGTACCTGCGCAGGCGTCTCGCGGTCGAGATCGGGGTGCGTCTGCGTGTGATCGCCGATCTCGTTGCCGTCGGCGGCGATGCGGCGCGCGATCTGCGGCCACCACGCGGCATCGCGGCCGATGAGAAAAAACGTCGCCCGCACGTGGAGGCGTTCGAGTTCGTCGAGCAGCATCGGCGTGTAGATGGGGTACGGCCCGTCGTCGAAGGTCAGCGCGATCAATCGCTCGCCGCTACTGCGCGGCGCGGGTTTAAATTTTTCGACGACGCGCGCCACGCGTACCAACGGACCTTTTCCGATCGCTCTATGGAGCGACGTCGTCGGTTCGATGAGCGTCGGGTGCGGTTTCGAGACACGCAAAAACCAACGAACGCCTTCGATGCCGAGAAAAACTGCGAGCACCGCCACCGCGATGCGAACGTACGGTCGCACGATGCTTTCTTTACGGCGTCGGGGAGGGGCCGGGGCTCGGCAATGCGTGTACGGCGAGCCCATCGTCGCGACCGATCACGACGGTAACGTCGCTGGCGGCACCCGCCGCCGACGATTCCTCGAGCAGCGCATTTTTCATCGCTTTGGGCAGCCCCGAGGCGACCTTATCTCCGGCAAACGCGGTGGCGGAGTGCGCGCGTACGACGCTGTTATCGTGATACGACGCACTATTGCCCACCTTACCGATGCGATAACCCTCGGCCTTGAGAATGCGCGCGAGATCGGCGGCCGCGCCGTCGATACCGCTGCCGTTCTCAACATCGACGCGAAGCGACGACGGCGCGATCGCGGCAAGCGTGGCGGGGTCGGCGGTAGGCGCGGGCGAGGGCGGCGCGATCAACATCGATTCGACGAGGCGACGACGCGCATTTTTGTCGGGCACGATTGAATCGCCATACCCGGGAAGATAAACGTTCGCGACGTAGGGAACTTGGTGCGCGATAATTTGCGACGGTTTGATACCGACGTAATAGTGCGCGAGCGAAAGCAGTTCGGTTTTCGAAAAATCCGTTTGCACGTTCGAGAGCATCGTTTTCACCAGCTGCCCGGCATGCAGGAGCGTATTGAATTTGTCACGCTGCAACTTTGCCGCAAGTGCGTGGAGCACTTCTTGCTGCCGGCGAATGCGGCATGGATCGCCGCACCAATCGTGGCGATAGCGCATATAGCCGACCGCCTGTGCGCCGTTGAGATGTTGTAGGCCGGTCTTTAGGTGGATATGCAGGTGCCCCCAGTTATCGTCATAGTTGATGGGGCTCTTATCTTTCGGATCGCTATTTTCGACATCGACGGTTACGCCGCCGATATCGTCGATCAATTCGCGCGTAGCATTGATGCGTAAAATGACGTAACGGTCGAAACCGGGGATGCCGAGCCAGTGCGAAATAACCTGTTCGGCTTCTTTCACACCGCCGTCGGCTTGTGCCTGATTGATCTTGGCTTGGCTTCCGTCGGGCATCGTGGCAACCATGTCGCGCGGCACCGAGAGCTCGAAAATACGTTTGTTGACGAGGTCGAGATTGACCGCCCAAATGACATCGCTGCGCGATTGCGCGGAGAAAGGCAGATCGTTGTCGGTGTAATCGTAGTCGAGACCGACAACGAGCACGCGTAATTGGGAGCGTCCGAAAACCTGCTGGGGCGAGGGTATCAGCGCGTCTCCTAATATTTGCAGCGGTGTCTCGTGTTTAAAGATGGAGAACCCGAGCACGGTCGAGACCAACAAAAGCACCACGAGCCCGGCCACGATGCCGACGCGCCGAGCGGTGCGCGAAGGACGCTTCGGCGGCGCGGCGGGCGGTTCGGAAGACGGCGGAACGCTGCGGCGCGGGCGCGGAATAAATTCGTCAGGCATGGGCGGGGGTTCTCGTTGCGACGCGAGCGGCGAAATCAAACGCGGTCGCCGCGGTAAGTTCGAGATCGACGAAGGTTCCCGGCGTGAGATCCCCGGCAACGAAGACGCCGCCGTCGACCCCCGGGGCTTCGCCCTGCGAGCGTCCGCACCACACCGTCGCGGGAAGATGGGAACGTAGCGGATCTCCGCGGCGAAGGGTTCGACGCTCTTCGATCAGCACGCGTTCGATCGATCCGACACGCGTGAGCCGCGCTTTCTCAGAAGCGACGCGCTGTGCCTCACGCAATCGCAGAAGGCGCTTTCGCCGTTCGCGCACGGGGACGCGCGAGCCCAATGCGGACGCCGGCGTTCCTTCCTCCGAACTATATTCAAAGAAGCCGACGCGGTCGAGCCCCGCGCGAGCTATCCACTCTTCCAAATACGCGACGTGTTCTTCGCGTTCGCCCGGAAAGCCGACGATAAAGGTCGAGCGCATCGTCATCCCCGGAACGCGCTCGCGAAACGATTCGATGATTTCGAGATAGCGCTCACCGTTGCCGGGCCGAAGCATCGCTCGTAGAACCTCGGGGTGGGCATGCTGCAGCGGCATATCCATGTATTTGCATACCTTGGGCAAACGCGCCATCGCGTCGATCAGTTCGCTATCCACGGTCGCCGGATACAGATAGAGCAGACGGATCCATTCGAGGCCGTCGATTTCGTGCAGGCGTTCCAGCAGCGCGGCGAGCCCTCCGCGGCGGTAGCCTCGGTCGCGCCCCCACATGGAGGTGTCCTGAGCGATCAAGATGAGTTCGCGCGTTCCCGCTGCGGCGAGCGCGCGAGCCTCGGCAAGAATCGACTCCTCGCTTCGGCTGCGAAAGCCGCCGCGCAACTGCGGAATGATACAGAACGTGCACGGGTGGTCGCAGCCTTCGGCGATCTTTAGATAAGCGGTTGCTTGCGGCGTCGTTATGAGGCGCGGAAGAAAATCGTGTTCGGGTTCGGCCTCGAAGGCCAGGCGCACGGGCTTACTCCCGGCCTGAACGTCGTCGAGCAGCTCGACGATCGAGGCATAGGAACCGGTTCCGATGACGCCGTCGATCTCCGGGATCAGAGATTGCAGTTGTTCGCCGTAACGCTGGGCGAGGCAGCCGGCAACGACGAGTTGCTGGCCGGCGCGTTTGCGCTGCGCCCGCTCTAAAATCACCTCGGTCGATTCGGCTTTTGCCGGATCGATGAAGGCACAGGTGTTGATGACGACGGTATCGGCGGAGTCGGCATCGCTCTCCAACTGCCACCCTGCAGCGCCGAGTTTAGCGATCATCACCTCGGTATCGACGAGATTTTTGGCGCACCCTAAACTCACGAACGAAACGGACGGCATTGCAACTGCTCCTAACGGTAATTTACGAACTGCAACGGCAATTCGAAATTCGAAGATTTCAACGCCGCGATTACTGCTTGAAGATCGTCGCGATTTTTTCCGGTCACCCGGATTTGCTCGTCTTGATATTGCGCGCTGACTTTTAATTTGAGTGCTTTGATGCGCTCCATCAATTCCTTACTCTTATCTTTTGGAATGCCATTGCGAAGAACGATTTTACAGCGCACCATCGAATTGGCCGCCGGTTCGTTGGATCCCATTTCAAATGCCTTGATATCGATACCGCGTTTCGTGGCCTTCGCTTGCAACATGTCGACGACGTTGCGCATCTTTAACTCGTCGTCGGCGAGGATGGTAATGCTCTTGTCATCGGATTCGACGCTCGTTTTACTATTGCGAAAATCGAAGCGCGTCTCGATCTCTTTGCGCGTCTGGTTGAGCGCGTTATCGAGCTCTTGGCGGTCGATTTTCGAAACGATATCGAATGAAGCTTCGCTCGGCATTACAGGGTAAAAGTCCGTTCCACGACAACGCCGGCTCCGCCTAAGGGCCCAACGTTCTTACCGTCGGCGTTCAATGTGACGGCAGCCGCGTTTCCGACGCGCACGGTGACGTGCTTCCCTCGGAAAGCACGCTGCGTTCCGGCGGGAAACGTCCCCACCATGCTAACATTCCCGTCAACGGTGACCCGTAGCCACGAGGTACCCGAAAGCGTTACGAGCAGCGTCCCCGCCCCGGGAAGGGCAGCACCGGGGCTCGGGCTCGTGCCGGGGCTCGGGCTCACACCGGGGCTCGGGCTCGTACCGGGGCTCGGGCTCGCGCCGGGGCTCGGGCTTGCACTAGGGCTCGCGATCGCGACGGCGCCCCCCGGCTGCCCGGAGTTCACCAACGAATAGGTCAGATACGCGACGAGCAGAACCGCAAGCACCCCCGCCGCCCAAAGCCAGGGGGCGAGGGAGCGCTTTCCCGCCGCGCTCGCGGAGGCTGCCTCGGCCGCTTCACGCTCCTCGCTCGCCTCGGCGGAGCTCCAGACGGCGGGGCTGCCGGCATACTCGCGATGGGCCAGCTCGACGTCGAGCTTGAGAAAACTTGCATAGGTGCGAAGGAAGCCACGGACGTAGACCGCCGCCCCGATCCGATCCCATTGCTCCTCTTCGATGGCCGCAAGGTAGACCGACCGGATCCGCGTCTGTTCGGAAACCTCCTCCAACGTGAGCCCCCGGGCCTCACGTGCGATCCGAAATCGTTCTCCAAGCGCCGCCATTAGCGCTTGTGGTTAGCCTTGTCAACCCGTTATCCTCGTATAAAGCTATGGCAAAGATGCGTGTGATTGCCGCGATGAGCGGCGGGGTGGATTCCGCAGTCGCGGCCGCCTTGTTGGCCGAGCAGGGCTACGAGGTCATCGGAGTGACGATGCGGATGTATGAAGCGACGCGACCCGCGCACGCCAAAAGCTGCTGCGGGATCGATGATTTCGACGATGCAAGGCGCAGCGCAGCGATCCTCGGGATTCCGCACTACGTCCTCGATTTCGAGGAGGCGTTCCGCCGCGATGTCATCGAGCGCTTCGTCGGCGAGTATGCGAGCGGGCGCACGCCCAACCCCTGCGTTAGTTGCAACAATCATGTGAAACTCGGCACGCTCCGTAAATACGCCGATCGTATGGACGCCCGCTACGTTGCGACCGGGCACTACGCTCGGATCGAGCACGAAGACGACGGCCCCCATCTCTATCGGAATCCATCGGCAAAAGATCAAGCGTACGCGCTCGCGCAACTCACGCGCGAACAACTCGACCGTCTATTACTTCCGCTGGGCCGACTCGATAAAGCACAGACACGCGAACATGCACGCCGCTTCGGCTTACCGATTCATAATAAACCGGAGTCACAGGATATCTGTTTCGTCGAAGGCGGCGATTACCGCGATATTCTCGCGCGCGTCCGCCCCGACGTGCAGAGGAAGGGCGAGCTCGTTGGTACCGACGGCGCAGTTCTCGGCACGCACGATGGCGTTGCGAATTTTACCGTTGGCCAGCGAGCCCCGCTCGGAGGCTCCTCCGAGCCCAAATACGTTATCCGACTCGATGCCGCCGACAACACCGTCGTCGTTGGGCGCGGCGAAGATTTGCTGGCGGATGGCTTACACGCCGACGAGGTAAACCTCATTCGCGATCAAGGTTTCACTGAAGGGTGCGACGTCGATGCGATGATTCGCTACCGCAGTGCCCCGGCACGCGCGCGAGCGAAACGCGAACCGGATGGTTCGCTTTCACTCGCATTTAAAGAACCGCAACGCGCGATCGCACCCGGGCAGCTGGTGGCGCTCTTCGCTCCCGACGGCGATGAAGTGCTCGGCGCAGCAACGATTCGCGCTGCGATCGTCGCGTAGTTCGACGGGGAGCGTGCGCGCGAGCGCCGAAGGCTTCAACTATCAAGAAAGTTGAGGTACGTGACGTATGATGCGAGCAACCGCAATGGCGATCTTCGCGCTTCTCTTCTTCAGCAGCTGTTCGAAAACAGCAACGACTGCAAAAACAGCCGCACCGAGTGCGACTGCAACCGTAGCCGCCGGTACGGCGAGCGCACCGATAGATCGCACCGCGACCGCCGGCCCGCACGGTCATCAAGTGAAAGCAACGCCGAGCCCAAGCACGCGATCCACGGGCGCGAACCCCCCGAGCACGCCGAAAACGTCGACGCCCGCGGCGAAAGCTTCGCTGGTCGCGGCAAAACCTTCGCCGAAACAACCTCAGCAAAAGGTAGCGCTCGTTCGCGCGAGCCCGGCCACGAAGGCGACGGCCGCAAGCCTCCCGACGAAAACCGCCGCGCCGAAAAGCACGCTAGCGCCGACCGCGCCCCCGACGCCGACGGTGGTTGCCGTCGTCGGAAATATTGCCAATGGTCGAGATCTCTACGAACAACATTGTGCGAACTGCCACGGTGCAGGCGGGCAGGGCGGCATGGGCCCATCACTGCAAAATGAAGCCGCGCGCAAGAACCTCACGCAGACCGAAGCGTGGATCGAGCACCCGGCACTGCCGATGCCGAACCTCTATCCCGGAACGCTCAGCAAAAAGGACGTGCTCGATATTGCGACCTACGTGCAGTCGCTGAAATAACGAAAGAGGCGGCCGAAACGCCCTTAGGGCTCATAGACACGATGCAACGGAGGATATCCCCCGGTCATCGAAGGTTCGCCTATGGCAGTACCGACATTCGACCGCTTGATGCGCCCGATCCTGAACGTGCTCCGCGATGGAAACTCGCACCACCTTTCCGACCTCGTGAATCCGATCGCCGCCGCGATGGGCCTCACCGACGAGGACCAATCGGAGCAGCTCCCATCGGGACATTTGCGCCTGCCCAACCGAATACACTGGGCGAAGTTTCACCTAAGTAAAGCAGGTGCGGTCGAAACGACGGCACCTGGGACGATCCGCATTACAGAACGTGGACGGACGCTACTCCAAAATTGCGCGAACGATGTGTCGACACACGACCTTGAGGATTTTATTGAATATCGCGACTTCATCTCAAAAAGCAAGGCGAAATCGACAAAACCACCCACCTCTACCGATTTTTCCGTCGACGCTCTAACTAACAATTTTAAATCGGAATCCTCCATCGAGACTCCTGAAGAAACCATTCAGCTAGCATACCAAAAATTAAAGGCCGCAGTTACCAGCGAACTCCTCGATACTATCCGCCTGGCGAAGCCTCATACGCTTTCAACGGTGATGATCGGAGTGCTAATCGCGCTTGGATATGGGGACGCAGGATCGGGAATTGTGGTGGATGGCGTTAACGATGGCGGCATCGATGCCCTCGTGAAAAAGGATCCTCTGGGCCTAAGCAATATCTACATCCAAGCTAAACGATATAAAGCGGGAAACAATATTGGCTCTCCCGATATTCAACAATTTGCCGGGAGTATGCAAGAACGAAAAGCCGATGAAGGCGTCTTCGTGACCACAAGCGATTTCACAAAAGCCGCCTATGCGTCCGTGGAAAAACTCCACTCTCGGATCGTACTTATAAATGGCGAGCGGCTCGCGGAAATTATGTTCGAACTTGGGGTAGGAGTGAAGACGGTGAATTCGGTCGACATCAAGCGCGTGGACTCCGACTATTTCACCGATTCCTGAT
>DAHUYY010000084.1 GCA_027306845.1 Vulcanimicrobiota bacterium
ACCGCGCCGACGATATCGGTGCGCTCGTAGCCGAGCCGATGCAGGTTGCGAATCGTCGCTTCCCAACCCGGCTCTCCGCCGACGCGGAGCTCGGAACGCAGCTCGCGCAGCAGCGGGCGCGGCATAACGTAGGATCGCAGCGCGGCGACCGAGGTGAGGACGAGCAGCGGTGCATCCGAATCGAGCGCCGCGAGCAGCGTGATGCGGGCGCTACGCTCCGCGGGCGATTCGATGCTGCCGAACGCCGCTTCGCGCCCGCGATGCAAAAAAAGATCGCCGGCGTGCGCCTCACCGAGATAACAGAGCAGATCGGCATAGGCGCGCTCGGCGGCATCGGGGGTCGGCAAGATCGCAAGCGTCGGCCGCCGCCGGGCGCGATAGAGCGCGGCGAGCAACGCCGGGCGTGCGGCGGGAATCGTTTCGTGCAGGGCGACCGCGCGAATTCCCCGTTCGAACGCGGCGAGCGCCGCGGAGAGCGGGGTACGCTCGCCGGCGAGGCGGTCGAGCAGGGCGTCGAGCGCCGGGCGTGGGGGGCGGGCGAGCGTAGCGGTCATGAGCGCCTGATTATAGCAGGTCGGCGAAGCCGACGGGCACGACCGTTACGCGGAAGAGGGTGCTGTCATCCCGAGTAGCCGTGCGCCACTGTCATCCCGAGTAGCGCGAAGCGCGTATCGAGGGATCGCCTTCGTCGCATCGATACGGGCGCTTCGCGCCCTACTCGGCGTGACATTGCGCTACTCGGGATGACAGGGATGCCCTACTCGGCGTGACATTGCGCGGCGGCTAGAGTTGGAGTTCGCGGACGACGTAGGTCCCGGAATCGGTGATGTAGAGCGCGTTGTTCGTGGGATCGTAGGCGAGAAAATCCGGACGATAGAACTCCGCCGCGGTACCGATGCCGTCAGCCCAACTACAAGCCCCGCCGCCGGCGACGATCGTCGCGGTCGCGCTATCGGCGGTGCCGTTTCCGGGGGTCATTTGCCAAATCACGCAGTTCGTATAATCGGTGATATAAAAATCGCCGTTTGCGGAATCATATGCGATCCCCGACGCCTCTCCGAATTTTACGCTCGCTCCGGTTCCCGGAACTATTCCGCACGTGCTGCCGGCGAGCGTCGTGACGGTGCCGCTATTCACCACGCCGTTCCCGGGGGTTACCTGCCGAACCGCGCAATTGCCGTTATCGGTAACGTAGAGATCCCCGTTTACCGGATAGTAGGCGATACTCGCGGGATTCTTAAATTGCGCGGCGGTGCCGGTTCCATCGGTGAATCCGCAGGTCGTGCTTCCGGCGAGCGTTACGACCGCCGCGCTCCCCGCCGTTCCGTTTCCGGGGTAAATCTGGCGAACCGTACAATTTGCGTCGTCGGTAACGTAGAGATCTGCGTTCGTAGGATCGTACGCAATGCCGGCCGGGTAAAGAAACTTCGCTGCCGGTCCGGTGCCGTCGGCGAATCCACAGCCGCCGACGCCGCCGCCCGCTACCGTTACCACGGTTCCGCTTCCCGCCACCCCGCTTCCAAGAGCGACCTGACGAATCGCGCAGTTCGTTACATCCGTGACATAGACGTACCCATTGGCGGCATCGTAGGCATCGCCGATCGGATTGTTAAAGCGCGCGGCCGTCCCGGTGCCGTCGAAGAGGCCGCAACCAGCTGGGCCACTCCCCGCAAGGGTAACGACGGTGCTGCTATTCGCGGTGCCGTTTCCGGGGCTCACCGATCGAAATGCGCAATTGCTGGTGTCGGTAACGTAGAGGTCGCCGGTCGCAGAATCGTAGGCGATGCCGGCGTCGCCGCTAAAGCGAGCCGTCGTGCCCGTACCATCGACAAACCCGCTGTAGTAGGCAGCGCCGGCGACCGTCGTCGTCAGCGATACGAACGTCAGCGGCACGTTCGCCGAGAGCGGAGCCCCGGCGGCGGCGACGATCGGCGTCGCCGTCACCGCGAGCGTGCCGGTGCCGACCGTCTGAGCGCTCACCGTAAACTCGTTGGGATTGCTTGCGTTCGGCGCAACGGCGATGCCCGACCCGGTACTCGCACCGGTTATCGAGGCGGCGAGCGTCGGCGCGCCGGGGCCGATGATGAAATTGCCGTCCGCATCGAGCGTGGT
Organism: Vulcanimicrobiota bacterium; assembly: GCA_027306845.1. Lineage (GTDB taxonomy): Bacteria > Vulcanimicrobiota > Vulcanimicrobiia > Vulcanimicrobiales > Vulcanimicrobiaceae > JABEUX01. The sequence continues at coordinate 2,113 of DAHUYY010000084.1, forward strand.
GGCGGAGAACGGCACCGAGAGCGTGCCCGCAAGTTGCAGCCCCGAAGCGATGCTGCCGGTCACCCCGGCGCCACTTCCCAGCGCGCTCACTAGCAGCGACGCGGGAACCCCCGCGAGCGTGACGTTGATGCTATTGGTTTGATTCGCTACGATCGTCTGCGCGACGGTATTGGTGGAGAGCTTATTACCGGCTCCGCCCAAGGCATCGTAGGTGCTCAACGTAAACGTGTGCGAGCCCGCCGTTACGGCGAGCGGGAGGGTGCAGGTGAGCGCACTCAAAGGGCCGCCGACGCTGCAATTCGGCGAGGTGGGCGTGAGGTTCTGCGCCGTCGGAGCCCCACCGTCGATTGCGACGGTCAACGATTGCGTTGACGGCGAGACATACGCGGGGGCCCGCGAACCCGCCGCGGTACCCCTTCGCTGCGGAACGGTAATTACGACGCGCGCATCCGTCGTTGGATGAACGCCTCCCGCACCGGGAAGAGCTGCCGCTCCGCCGGCACTACCGGCGCCGCCGCCGCAGCCGACGAGTGCGAGCGAGAGAGCGACGCTCGCGGTAAAGATCAAACGTTTCATAGCTGCACCTGTCGGATCGTGTAGTTATCATCGCCAACGTAGAGCGAGTTGTTCGTCGGGTCGTATGTCGGGAAATACGGATAATTGAAACCGGCGATACTGCCGAGTCCATCGGCAAACGTACACGACAGTTGGCTCTTTCCGCCCGCGATCGTCGTCACCACACCGCTATTCGCGGTGCCGTTACCCGGGGTTACCTGCCGCACGTCGCAGTTGTCATCATCGGAGACGTAGAGATCGCCGTTGGTGGAGTCGTACCCGATGCCGTTGAGGTAGCTTGCAAACTGCGCCGCCGTTCCGGTACCATCCGCGAAACCGCAGGTGCTGTTGCTTCCGGCGATCGTCGTGACGACACCAGTGTTCGCGCTGCCGTTCCCGGTCGTCACCTGCCGAACCGAACAGTTATCGGTCACGTAGAGATCGCCGTTCGCCGAATCGACGGCTACGCCCTCAATATTATTGAACGTTGCACTCGCCCCGGTGCCGTCGGTCGACGTGCAGCTCGACGGATTGCCGGCGATCGTGATAACGACGCCGCTATTTAACGTACCGTTGCCCGGATTGACCTGCCGAACCGTGCAGCCCAACTGGTCGGTCACGTAGAGATCGTGCGTTGCCGCATCGTAGTCGATTCCATCGGGTGAGTTGAGCTGGGCTCCGGTTCCGGTACCATCGACCTCGCCGCAGGTGGTGTCTTTTCCAGCGATCGTCGTGACGACCCCGCTGTTCGCGGTGCCGTTCCCCGGCGTTATTTGCCGAATAGCACATCTGTTGGGAACGTAGAGATCGCCGTTCGTCGAATCGTACGCAATGCCGGTGGGATAATACAACTGCGCTCCGGTGCCGGTGCCATCGACATAGCCGCAGGTCGCGCTTCCGGCGATCGTGGTGACCGTCGCGCTATTCGCCGTTCCATTACCCGGCGTCACTTCCCGAATCGTGCACTCATCGACGACGTAGATGTTGCCGTTTGCGGAGTCGTAGGCGTCGCCGTAAGGACTGCTAAACAGCGCGGTCGTTCCGGTACCATCGACGAGCCCCGTTACGCCGACTTTGCCGGCGACCGTCGTCACCAGCGCCACCGCGGAAAGTGGGACGTTGGCGGTAAGCGCGCTTCCCGCGAGCGCCGCCGACGGGGTCGCGGAGAGCGCGAGCGTCGCGGCGCCGGCGCTGGTCGACGAAAGCGTAAAGAGATTCGGATTGCCGCCGGCGACCGGGGCGATTGCGATGCCCGAGCCCGCGGTTACCCCGGTCAACGAGGCGGCGATGGTCGGCGCGCCGGGGCCGACGATAAAGTTGCCGTCGGCATCGAGCGCTACGACGAGAATCTTCGCGCCGGCGCCCATAAAAAACTGATAGCCCGCACTCGCGCTGCCGACAATCGTACTCGACGACGCTGCACTCGCCGGATCTAGCTGAAACGAGGCGGGAACGCCGGCGAGGACGACGGGAATCGCCGGGTTCTGCCCGGTGACGAAGGTGACGGAGATGCTGTTCGCCGAGAGCTTGTTCCCGGCGCCGTTCGGTTGATCGTAGGTGATGAAGGTGAGCGTATGCGAGCCTGCCGTGGCGCTGACCGGAACGGTGCAGTTCAGCGGATAGGCCGTGCCCGCACTCGAGCAGTTCGGCGAGCTCGGGGAGAGATTTTGGAGGGTCGGGGCGCCGGCGTCGACCGCGACCGATATCGATTGCGTCGCCGGAGAAACGTAAGCCGGGGCGCGCCCGGTGCTCGCCGTCGTTTGCGGAATCGCGATCACGACATGCGCACTCGCTTGGGCTCCCGGTGAGGAAGCCCCGGCGCCTCCGGGCGGCAAGGCACTCGGCCCCGAGCCTGCGCCCGCACCGCCGCAACCCGCCAGGGCTGCGAGCAACGACGGAACCAACAATAAACGCCAGCGATTCCTACCGCGCATAAACCGGCCTCCTTCAAAATACGAACGCCGTTGGTCCCCGTGCAACGCTTGGTTGTCGCTGGGAGAAACGACGATAAAATCTGAGGTTGCACGAGTACTGCAGCAATCCTCTCCTCAAACCGTTTTTTGGAGCGCCACCATGTCAAAATTACGAAACTTTTTCATTGCGGCGGAGTTATATATATTGGCACTCAACTGCCATGACTGCTAAACAAGGAGAAGAACCACCATGAGCGAGCTCACCACCATCGAACGCCCCAGCCTCCGCCCCGGCCTCCGCAGCGCGCTGGACCTGCTGAATTGGGATCCGTTCCGCGGTCTCGTCGGCAACCTGCCCCAGGGCCCGTCCTTCGAGGTCGAACGGAACGAGGAAGGCTACCAACTCGAACTCCCGGTTCCGGGCTTCAGCCCCGAACAGATCGAAGCGACCGTCAACGACGGCATCCTCAACGTCGTCGGCAAGAACGAGCGCCGGAATTTCACCCGGACGATCTCGCTGCCCGATGAGATCGATAGCGATCGCATCGAGGCGAGCGTCGAGCACGGCATGCTGACGCTGAAGCTGCCGCTGCACCCGAAGGCGCAGCCGAAGAAAATCGCCGTCCGCGGCTAGCACCGCCCGCTCCGAATTCGTGCGCCGCTCGCCCCGACGAGGGGGGAGCGGCGCGCAACGGAGGCCAAGGCTGCGCGATGTCATGACGCGCGCGCAGTTACCCGACGATCTCGAGGCGTTAGAATCGCAGAGCATCTACATTCTCCGCGAGGCGTTCGCGCGCGTCGATAACCCGGCGATGCTCTGGTCGATCGGAAAAGACAGCACCGCCCTGCTCTGGATGGTGCGCAAAGCCTTTCTCGGCGAGGTGCCGTTTCCGTTGGTGCTGCTCGACACCGGCATGGAGTTCGCGGAGGTCTATGCCTTTCGCGATCGGCTCGTGCACGAGTGGAAGCTCCCCGTCATCAACGAGATCTGTCCGCCCGAGAGCGGTATCGACCCGAGCCTTCCGCCGGCGGCGCGCCATGCGGCGCGAAAGACCGCCGGGTTACGCGCGCTGCTCGAACGCGAGCGCTACCGCGCCGTCATTCTCGGCATCCGTCGCGACGAGCAGGCGATACGCGCGAAAGAACGGATTTTCAGCCCGCGCAACAGCGACGGTTCCTGGGATCCGCAGCGGCAACCGCCGGAGTTATGGGACTATTATTCAACCGAGGTTCCCGACGGCGCGCACGTGCGCGTGCATCCGCTGCTGCATTGGACCGAACGCGATATCTGGCGCTACACGCAAGCCGAGGCGATTCCGTTCGTTCCGCTCTATCTCGCGCGTAACGGGCAACGCTATCGGTCGCTCGGCGAGAGCAACATTACCTTTCCGATTCGCAGCGATGCCGACACGATTGAAAAAATCGTTGCCGAGCTCGCAACGACGCGCGAGCCCGAACGCGCCGGACGCGCGATGGACGGGGAGAGCGAGGATGCCTTCGAACGGCTGCGCGCCGGGGGGTACATGTGAGCGCGCTGCGCGTCGTAATGTTCGGCGATGTCGACGCCGGTAAATCGACGATTCTCGGGCGCCTGATGCTCGACTGCGGCTACGTTCCGCAAGCGAAGATCGAAGAGATGGAGCGTTCGAGCGAGCGGCGCGGCGTGCCGATGGAGTATTCGTTTCTGCTCGATGCATTCCAGATCGAACGCGACCAAGCAATCACGCTCGATAGTTCGCGCATCTGGCTCACGACGCCGAACCGCGAGATCGTTTTCGTCGACGCACCGGGGCACCGCGAACTCATTCGCAACCTCGTGAGCGGCGCATCGGAGGTCGATGCCGCGGTGCTCGTTATCTCCGCTGAAGAAGGCGTCACCGCACAGACGCGCCGCCAGGCGCTTTTTTTGCGCTGGTTCGGTTTTACGTCGGTACTCGTTGCAATCAACAAACTCGATCTCTTCGCCGATCCGCAATCGCGCTACGATGAGCGCGCCGCCGAGGCCGATGCATTTCTGCGCGAACTCGAACTCGCGCCGCTCGCGATGCTCCCGGTCGCCGCGCGCGAAGGCGCAAACCTCGCACGCCCCGGCGACACGACGAAGTGGTGGCGCGGCCGCACGCTGCTAGCCGAGATCGAAGCGCTCCCAACGCTGCGCGGCGATCCCGATGCACCGCTGCGGATGGTGGTGCAAGATGTCTATCGCCGCGGTTCGACGCGTTGGATCGTCGGGCGCATCGACTGCGGCCGCATCGCCCGCGGCGACGCGCTGACGTTTTGGCCGCTGCGAACGACGGCGCGCGTCGCGCGTATCGTGCGCTGGCCCGAGGACGTGGAGAGCGCATCGGCCGGTGCGGCGATCGCACTCGAACTCGACGAGCGCATCTTCGTCGATCGCGGCGCAATCGCAACGCACGAAGATTCGGGGCCGACGACCGGGCATTCGTTGTTCGCGACGTTGCTGTGGCTCGGCGAGCGCCCCGCGCGCGCGGGGACGAATCTCCGCATGCGTCTGGGCACGCGTGAGATCGCGGTAACGGTCGCGCGCATCGAGGAAACTTTCGATCCCGAGAATGGGCGCGGACGCGCCGCCGGCGAAATCGTCGCGGGCGATGTCGCTGCGGTCACTTTAGTCGCGCGCGAAACGATCGCCGCCGACCCCGATCTGCCATCGTCGAGTATCTCGCGATTCATTCTTCTCGATGAGGGGCGCGTCGTCGCCGGCGGCAAGGTTCGTGCGCTCGCAGCTGCGGCACGCGGCGAAGGCGCAACGAACGTCGTCGCGGCGCGTTCGCAGGTCGGCCGCGAAGAACGCGGCGCGCGCAACGGCCATCGCGGATATGTTTTCTGGCTCACCGGTTTACCGAGTTCGGGAAAATCGACGATTGCAATGCGCGTCGAGCGGATGTTATTCGATCGTGGGCGCCACGTCTACGTTCTCGACGGCGACACCTTACGCACCTCGCTCAACGTCGATCTCGGATTCACCGAGGAGGATCGTCGCGAGAACGTGCGCCGGACGGCCGCGCTCGCCGGGCTCTTCGCCGACGCCGGCAACGTCGTGCTGACCGCGCTGATTTCGCCGTATGCAGCGGATCGCGAAAGTGCGCGCTCGGCCTGCTCCGCGGAGTTCGCCGAGATCTACGTCGCCTGCGATCTCGCCACTGCCGAACGGCGCGACGTCAA
>DAHUYY010000085.1 GCA_027306845.1 Vulcanimicrobiota bacterium
ATCGCTTCGGCCCGCGGTTCCCTCCACTTTCATGCCGCTATTGAAGATGCCGATCGACGGGGTATAAAATATCGTGTTACTGCCGAATACCCCAATTTGCGGAACGGTGTTGATATATTGCGCGCCCTCGGCGAAGAACGGACGATATTCTTGATAGGATTTTTGAAATTCCTGGAGTTGAATCGTCGTTTGATCTTCTTCGACATTTGAGAAATCGGGAGCGAGCGTCCCGACGAAGGCCATGGTGTTCGTGAGCGGATACGTAAGGTCGACCCCCACGCGGCGCGGCGCCGTTTCTTGAAATTGCCCTATTCCGTTCTGAAACAAGTTGCGCTGCGAACCGGCAGCCGCAAGAACGTATGCATCGACCTGCGGCTTCGGCCGCGTGGCATTCCCGGTCAACGAAATATCCGTCAGCCACGGCCAAAATGGAACCGCGGTCGTGCTTTGCATCGCCGGAGCGTACGCCCACGTATAGTCGGCGTTACGGGCGGCGACGAAACGCTCGAAATTGAGGCGCCATCGTTGTTCTTTCGATGCCTGCGAGCGAATCGCGGCGAGCGGGACGATCATCAACACGTCGTAGCCGGCTCGGGTTCGGCGCGCGATCGAGGTCCACGACGGGGCGTACCGTGCGTTCTCGCTCGACGCTTCATCGTGGATACCGATCGGGTTGACGCGAAATATATAGGTCCGCGAACCATTGCCCGAGGTGTCGATCTCGAACGAGACATGGTCGTCACTCCCGACACCGGCGTGGTTGACGCGCTGACTCGCCGTGATCGGCACGCCCCGTTGCACGCACTGGAACTCCACGTAGAGATTTTTTTGGTCGTATAACAGGCGCGCCGTCGTCGCCAATTCGGCAGGACGGCGCGTGCTGAAATTATAGAAATTTTTCGCCGTGAGGGCCGTGCGCCAGATCGGCGCCCGCGCCGAAGCGACCGGCGGTGGTGGAACCGCGGCGCGGACCGCGGCGAAGCGATCGCCCGCACCGACCGATGCCGACGCGAGAGCGGGAAGCCCAGCCAGGGCAACCGACGCAAACAGAACGCAGCAACCGACGACGTTGCGCACTTTTTACGCGCGCTCGCGCAGTTTATATCGCTGCAACTTACCGGTCGCAGTTCGCGGCAGTGCATCGATGAATTCGATCTCACGCGGCGCCTTGAACGGAGCGACCGTAGCCTTGCAATGTTCGATGAGTTCCTCGGTGCATCGATCGTCCGCCGAGCGCGGAGAGCGCAGGACGACGTACGCTTTCACCATCGTCGTGTGATGCGCCGGGTCGGGCTTGCCGACCACCGCACACTCGGCGACGTCGGGATGCATCAGCAAGACCTGCTCCACCTCGGGGCCCGATACGTTGAAGCCCGCCGAAACGATCATGTCATCGGCGCGAGCGACGTACGTAAAATACCCCTCTTCGTCGACGACGTATGCGTCGCCGGGGTAATTCCACCCATTCTGTACGTAGGTACGCTGCCGCTCGTCGCCGAGGTAACGGCAACCCGTCGGCCCGCGCACGGCAAGACGACCGATGCTCCCTGCGGGAAGAGCGTTCCCCGATTCGTCGTGAATCTGCGCCACGTATCCCGGAACGACGCGCCCGGTCCTCCCCGGGCGCGCTTCTGCCGCCGGAGAACCAATGAAGATGTGCAGCATCTCGGTGCTACCGATACCGTCGATGATGGGAATGCCGGTCGCCGCATACCACGCTTCCCAAACAACGCCCGGCAATGTCTCGCCTGCGGAGACGCAGATGCGAAGGCTCGACCAGTTGCGATGCGGCGCGTGCGCGCTGAGGGCGCGGTATGCCAGCGGAGCTGTAAAGAGCACCGAAATGCGATGGCGTTCGATCGCCGCGGCGAGCTCTTCGGTGCCGGCGCGTTCGAGAAGGACCGTCGATGCACCGATTGCAAAGGGAAAGAGTAATATTCCGCCGAGCCCGTACGTAAATGCGAGCGGCGGGGATCCGCTAAAGCGGTCGTCGGCGCATGCCTGTAACACTTCGCTTCCGAAGGTGTCGCAGGTCGCCAGGAGATTGCGGTGGACGTGCATCGCCGCTTTCGGAGCGCCGGTCGTTCCCGAGGTAAAAGCGATCATCGCCACGTCGTCGGCCGCCGTCGCTACGTTTTCGAACTGCGTAGACTCGGCCGCTGCAAGGCGATCGAGCGAGTCGCTCTCCAGGTCTCCCCAATAGCAGAGGTTCATCGTCGGAATCGCGGCGCGCGCCCGTTCGAGATCCTCGGCGAGCCGCCGATCGCAGAGGGCAAGCGAGATCTGCGCTCGCTCGCTAACCGTCTGCAACTCTTGCGCGCGATAGAGCGGCATCGTCGTTACCACAATACCGCCGGCCTTGAGCACGGCAAACCAGGCAGCGATTAATTCCGGGGTATTCGCCGAGCGAAGTAAGACTCGATTTCCGGGGACGAGCCCGAAGCGATTGACGAGAACGTTGGCGATTCGATTCGCCCACTCCATCATCTGCCTGTAGGTGTAGGCCGATCCATCGTCGCCGATCGCGCAGAGACGTTCGCCGCGCCCCTCGGCGATATGACGATCGAGAAAAAATGTAGCCGCGTTGAGCCGTTCGGGATAGCGCAGCGCGGGGAGGAGAAATTCAAAACGCGGCTGCGCTTCCACGGGCGGGAGCCGATCGGCGGCAAAGGTATCGAGATGCGCGCTCTTAGCCAAGCAAAGGCTCCTTTAAAATACTTCGGGCGATCACCACTTGCTGCACCTCGCTCGCCCCTTCATAAATGCGGAGCGCCCGAACATCGCGGTAGAGCCGTTCGACGACTTCGCCGCGCGTCACCCCTCGCCCACCGAAGATCTGCACCGCTCGGTCGCAGACGCGCCCCGCGGCTTCGGTGGCGAACCATTTTGCCATCGCCGCTTCTTTCGTAATGCGGCTCGCGCCCGCGTCTTTTGCGAAAGCGGCTCGGTAGACCAGTAGCGCGGCGGCATCGATCTCGGTCGCCATCTCGGCGAGCATCCCCGCCACGAGTTGCAGGTCGGCAAGTTTCGCACCGTAGATCTCGCGCTGCATTGCATGAGCGCGCGCCTCATCGAACGCTCGCCGCGCAAAACCTAGCGCCGCCGCACCGACCGTAGCGCGAAAGACGTCGAGCGTGGACATCGCTATGCGAAAGCCGTCCCCTTCCTCGCCCAGACGCGCATCGGCGTCGACGCGAACTCCGTCGAAGCGCAGAGTCCCCAACGGATGCGGCGAAATACTTTGAATCGTGCGCTCCAACGTCAGCCCCGCACTCGCGCCCTCGACGATAAATGCGCTCAGACCGCGGCTCGGGTGCGGGGCCGTGCGCGCAAACACGACATACGTGTCGGCGATTCCCGCATTGCTGATCCACGTTTTTTCACCGGAGAGCTCGTAGCCGCCGGCGACGGGGCGCGCGAGCATCTCTAACGCGGAGACATCGGAGCCTGCGCGTGCCTCCGAAAGGGCGAACGCGGCGATCGAAGCCCCTGAAAAAATAGCGGGCAGGAAGCGCTCTCGCTGTTGTGGATTTCCGAACAGCGAAATCGCTCCACTGCCGAGCCCTTGCATCGCAAATGCAAAATCCGCGAGCGCACCGCGATACGCGAGTTGCTCGCGTGCGAGTGCGAGCGCGCGGACATCGAGCCGAGCGCAGGGTTCGAGCCATCCGCCGCTTCCAAGATCGCGGGCCCACGAACGCACTCGTTCTCCAACGGTCGACTCGCTCTCGGCATCCTCGATGAAACGCTCCGCCGGAACGCTCTCCAACCAGCTTTCGAGAAGCCGCGCTCGCTCGCGATGCGCGTCGCTAAAGAACGGCCAGGCGAGGGAGGAATCGAGACGCATTAGTCGCCCTCGAAGCGCGGCGTGCGCTTGGCGATAAAAGCTTCGTACGCGCGACGAAAATCCGCCGTGCCCATCAGATCGGCCTGAACGCGCGCTTCGTGCGCGATCTCATCCTCCAATGTGAGGCTCGGCGCGAGAGCGAGCGTCGCTTTCGTCACGCCGTGCGCGAGCGTTGGCCCCGCTGCAAGCGCGCGTGCAAGCCCCCGCGCCTCTGCGTCGAGTGCATCGGGGCTCACGAGTCGCGTGAAAAATCCCCACGCCAGCGCATCGTCGCCGGAGAGTTCGCGGCCGGTAAAGAGCAAATCGCTCGCCCGGCCGAGGCCGACGATACGCGGTAAGAGCGCGCAGGCACCCATATCCGCCCCCGAGAGCCCGACGCGAACGAAGAGAAATGCGACGCGCGCGCCGGCAGTTCCGATGCGAATATCGGAGGCCATCGCAAGAATCGCTCCCGCCCCGGCGCAGACTCCGTCGACGGCAGCGACGATCGGCTGCGGGCACGCACGCATCGCAGCGACGACGGCGCCGGTCATCTCGGTAAAGGCGAGCCGTTGCTCGGGCGAGTTCGCAACGAGCGGGCCGATAATTTCGCGAACGTCCCCGCCGGAGCAGAAATTGCCGCCTTCGCCGCGCAGCACGATCGCACGAACCTGCCGATTCTCGCGCAGCGCGGTAAATCCGTCCCGCAGGGCCGCATAGATCGCAAACGTCAGTGGGTTCTTGCGCTCCGGCCGCGATAAGGTCAGCGTCAGGACGCCGTCGCTCTGCTCGACACGCAGCCCATCGGTCGCTATCAATGCATCACCAAGGGGAGATCTTGCTCGCTCCTCACGCCCGCGCTATTTCGGGCGATCACGCGCAGCGCATAGGAGCGCGTAAAGATCGGCGGCCAGTCGAAGAGCGCGAGCGAGAAGGAAAACTCACCGAAACTCGTGCGCGGAACGTCAATCGAGAAAAGATTGGTTCGAATTTCAACCGACGCGGTATTGGTCGAGGTAACAAAGCTTCCGCTCCACGTCGTCCCGCGACGAAGATCGAGGCTGGAGAAATGCATGGCGAGGAGCTTGGGAGGTTCCTCGTTGCCGAGAATCTCCGGGGTGGGCATCGGCGCGGGCGCGTTCGAGACGCTCGCATCGCGCGGCAGCGATGGGAGATGCGAGGCGCATCCGAGGAGCGCAACGAGCGCCGCCATCGCGAGCAACCGGCTCGATGCAAGAACGAACATACCCCTTCATCGGCGCGGAGGCTCCCCGATTCCTGCACGACACAGGGGCCGACGCCGCGCGTGCGTAAGGTCGCGCTATGGACGGCAACGCTCCCCGTACTCTTCTGCTCGATTATGCTATGTCGATCTCGTGCCTCACGATCGTCACCGGCTTTTTTATCGACGCCTGGGCTCACGGCCACGTCCCGATCGAGAGCTTTCTCACGCCCTATCACGGGTTTATCTACCTCGGCATGCTCGCGATTCTCGGAACGCTCGCAGCGCAGTATTTTCACGGGCGCCGACTCGGATATCGCGGCATACATGCCTTTGCGAAGCCCTATCACCTCGCACTGATCGGAATTCCGATCTTCCTCATCGCCGCCCCGAGCGATGCGCTCTGGCACGCCATTTTTGGGCTCGAAGAGGGCGTTGATGCGCTCTTAAGCCCGACGCACCAAATGATGGGATTGGCGATTTTTTTCTTCGCATCGGCCCCGATTCGCAGCGCGCTTGCCGCGCGCGATCTCGGTGCACCGCCGAAGGGGCTGCGCGAACAGCTTCCGATAGCGTTCGCTCTCGCGGCCTGGCTGGGCCTGATCCATTTCGGGACAGCGTATGCGTTCATTCCGGCCGCGGATCGCGGCAATGCGCCGCCTCCGATATCGCCGCTGCAGGCGACCTATTTTACGGCAATAGCGCTCAGTTACTATAAGAGCTCGCTCGGCGTTCTGGTGGTTATTTTTCAGTCGGCGCTCTACGCCGGTTTCGCCTTGTTCCTCAGCAGCCAATTTCGCAGCGCCTTCGGCATGCTCGCCGTCGTTTTACTCCTGGGGAACACCCTCAACGCGATCCCCTTTACCAACGCAACGCCCCTCCTCGCCACCACGATCCTCTGTTCGCTGCTCGCGGGATTGGTCGGTGACGCGTGGATCGCGTTGCGCGATCCGCACCCGGCTCGCCCCGGGGCGTACCGCACGCTCGCCGTCATCGTCCCATTTTCGTACTTCGCCGGTTACCTTGGGATCACGGAGCTCACCGGCGGGCTGTGGTGGGATATTCACTTCCGGCTCGGGGTGCTGCTCTGGACCGCCGCGACCGGAATGGGTCTATCGTTCTTGACGATGCGCGCACGCAGAGCGTGATCCCCGAGCTGATCGCGCTTCTGACCCTTCTTTTCCATCTTGCGTTTGCGGGGAACTACGGATACTTTCGCGACGAGCTCTATTTCATTGCCTGCGCGCAACATCTCGCATGGGGTTATCCCGATCAGCCGCCGCTCGTTGCACTCGCGGCGCTGCTATCACGACCGTTTCACTGGAACCTTTTCGTTCTCCGTGCACCGGTCGCGCTCGCCGCTGCACTGAACGTGCTTGCCATCTCGACGTTCGTGCGCGATCTTGGCGGCGAGCGCTTTGCCCGCGCTCTCGCCGCGCTCTCCGTCGCTCTCCTTCCAGCATACCTCACGCTCGGCAGCGTCTTGACTACGACATCGTTCGAGCCGCTTTCGTGGTCGCTCGTCGCAATGCTCGCCGTACGCGCGCTCCGAAAACCTTCAGCGAGCGCCGGAGCGCTGCTTGGGGCGGCGATCGCGTTCGGCGCCTACGGCAAATATTCGATCTTCCTTTGGGTAGGCGCGCTTGCCATCGGAATCGCCGCCTCTTCAGAACGTCGGTTCCTGCTCTCGCGCACCGCATGCGTCGCAGCGGTCGTTGCGTTCGTCGCGCTCCTTCCAAATGCAAGTTGGCAAGCACTACACGGATGGCCGTTCGCGGAGGTTCTTCGTTCCGATTTCATCGGCCGACATCCGTTCAATAACGGTTGGCAGCTCGAATACCACGCCTCTCTCACCAACGCGCTTGCGTTCGTCATCGAGCAGGTCGGCTACACCAATCCACTCCTCGTACCGCTGTGGCTGCTCGGTATCGTCGTCGCGCTCCGCTCCCCGGGCCTCCGATTTCTCGGCATCGCAGCGCTGTCGACCACCGTCGCTGCCATCGCACTCGATGCAAAGGGCTACTACATCATCGGCATGTACGGTACGCTCCTCGCTCTCGGATCCCAGGCGTTCGAACGCGTTACGCGTCCTCGAATTGCCCTACGTGCAGTTGCCGTCGCCGCCACCGCAGCATCGGCGCTCGCCATCCTTCCCTTCGCCGCACCGGTTCTACCGATCAACACGTTCGTCGCCTATGCAGCGGCCCTGCATCTCACCGGTACGAACGGCACGAAGCCGCAATTGATACAACCGCTCTTTGCCGAAGAGTTCGGCTGGCGCCGTCTTGCAGAGGACGTCGCACGAATCTATCGGACTCTGCCGCCCACCCTGCGCGAACGCACCGCGGTCTACGCCGATACCTATGCCGATGCGGGCGCGATCGATCGATTTGGCGCTCGTTACGGCTTGCCTCCGGCGATCGGCAGCCAGAACGCTTACTGGCTCTGGGGAATGCGCGCGTTCGACCTGCACGATATCCTCGCCGTCGGGGCAAGCCGCGAGCATCGGCTCTTTGCCGCATATGCACGCTGCACGCTGCTGGGGACGACCTTCGACCCCCTGCGTGCGGTGGTCGAAGGCCCCACGCCGATCTTCTATTGTACGCAGCCGCGCTTACCGCGCGCTGCGCTCTGGCGTTCCTTGCGCTGGTACGGAGCGTAACTCCATCAGGCGAGAACGAGTTCCTCGCCGTTGCGGTCGCTTG